>CAZYCB010000454.1:0-30539 GCA_964645735.1 uncultured bacterium
TGCGCTGTGGGGTCTTCAGGAGCGGGGCGAGATTTTCGTCAGACCGGGCGATGATCTCTACGAGGGCATGATCGTCGGAGCGAACAGCAAAGGCGGCGATATGGTCGTCAACGCGGCGCGCGAGAAGAAACTCACCAACATCCGCGCCGCCGGTTCGGACGAGGCGATTCAGCTCACGACTCCCCGCGAGATGACGCTCGAGTTCGCGATGGAATTCATCGCCGACGAAGAGCTCGTCGAAATCACACCGAAGAACATCCGGCTTCGAAAAATGCTTCTCACCAGGCTCGAGCGGCGGTACGCGGCGAAGCGGGGGTAGTTCATCCTCCCGGAGCCGCTACGCCTCCTCGGTGCCGCTCGTGCCGCGCGCGGCTGGCTGCGGCGCCCTCGCGCCCTGCGTCCGGACGCCGATGATGACGGCGGTAAGGTCGTCCTGCTGCGTCCCCGGGCACCTGCGCGAAAGCTCGTCCCGGAGCGCCGAGAGAATTTCCGAAGCGCTCCGGTGAGAATTGTCGCGGACGACCTCGAGGGTCCGCTCGACCCCGAACGGTTCGCCGTCCGGCCGCTCCGCTTCGAGGATGCCGTCGGTGAGGAGCACCACGTGATCGCCGGTCTCCAATGTGAGCATGCGACGGCCGAACTCCGCCTCGGGCAGCACGCCGAGAAGCGGTCCGGTGCTGTCCAGCGACGACTTGATCTGGTTGTGCGAGTCGAGGACGTAGCACGCCGGATGACCCGCGCTGGCGTACTCGAGCGTGCCCGAGACCGGATCGATCTTCGTCAGTATCAACGTCACGAAGTTGTCGGGCGCCGTTTCGCTCGCCAGCAGACGGTTGATGAGTTTGAGAATGTCGTTCGTCTGACCGTCGGAGCGCAGCAACGCGTGAAGGTAAGCCCGTGTCGAAGCCATGATCAACGCGGGGCCGACGCCATGACCGCTGACGTCTCCGACGACGGCGACGAGGTGCCCATCGGGCATCTCGATGTAGTCGAAATAGTCGCCCCCGGAGGCAACCGCAGGGAAGCTCGCCCCCGCGATGTCGAAGCCGTCGATCCTCGGCGGCTTGCCGGGGAAAAGCTTCTTCTGGATCTTGCCGGCAACGGCGAGTTCTTCCTTCGTCGATCTGAGCTCCTTCTCGAATTCCTCCGCGCGCTTCTGTGACGTGATGTCCCGAACCACGACGACCCCTCCGATGATCTCGTCCTTCTCGCCCCGCAGCGGGCGGCCGCTGCCGACGATCCACGCGCCTCCGGGTTTGGCCGGGTTTCTGATGGACATCTCGACTTCATCCGTTTTCTCTCCCGCGACAGCGCGGACGAGGGGGAGTTCATCGACGGGAAACGGCGTGTCCGTTTCCGGAACGTAAACGCCGTATCGCGCCGTCCAGTCGCTCTGACGGGCTTCGGTGAGGCCGATGCCCACGATACGCTCGGCGGCCCGGTTGAAGGTGACGAGCTGGCCTTTTTCGTTCGCCACGATCACGCCCTCTTCCATGCTGTTCAAGACGGATTCGAGAATTCTGTTCTGGCGGGTGAGCTCCGCCTCGGACGCGAGAAGACGCTTGTTGGCGCGGTCCAGCGATTCGGCGGTCTCCCGAAGTCTCGTTTCGGTGATCTTGAGATCGGTGATGTCTTTGCCGAGAGACAAGAAATGCGAGATGGCGCCCGAGTCGTCTTTTATCGGCGTGATCGTCTTCATCTCGTAGAAGAGATCTCCGTTCTTTTTTCGGTTGATCACCACGCCTCTGTAGACACGGCCCGAGAGGATCGTTCGCCACATCTCGTTGTAGAATGCGGAATCATGCAGACCCGATCTCAGTACGTTGGATTTCCGGCCGAGCAGTTCCTCGGCCGAGTATCCGCTGATTCTTTCGAAGCTCGGATTGACTTCCAGGACCGTTCCGCGGGCGTCGGTCAACATCCAGTGGTCTGCAGTCTGAAGGGAAGTGATCTTGTAGCGGCGAAGCGTTTCGTTCAGACGGCGGCGACTAGCGGCGTAAGCCAGAAGTAGTAGCGTGGCGACGGCGAGAACAGCGACGAGACCCTGAAGAACAAACACCGGGCGGCTGGCGCCGTGCTGAAACGTTTCGGATCCCCTCACCCCCCCGAACAGCACGAACCCGGAAAGGGCGACGAGCGAGAATGCAACGAGGAACTCGGCGACCCTCCTCGGCGGCATCCGAATCGGCTTGATGTGCAGCATCGATGGCCCCCTCGTCGCGCATGCGGCCCGGTCCGTCGACCGACAAAGACCGCTGCAGCCGGTCGCCAGGCAGCGAATTCTCGGTGACTGTCAAACACACGGCGCTTGTTCCAATCTAGTAGTCGAGACGGGCAAGAGCAAAAAGATTTCGAAGTCCGATCGAAGAACGGATCGATTGCACACAAAAACGGCGCATCGAGCGGCAAGGTTTCGATCACACGTTGAGATGTTTTTCACAAGCGCAAGAGAACCGCATCTCACTTCTCGCGGCGAACGCGTATCGTGTCGCCCACGATCTCGAGCACCTGGGGCGTTCCGCCGTACGCCGACGACATCCCGACATCTATGCACCACACCTTGCCGTCGCAGAAAGACGCGATGCCGTTTTCCTGAACGGTGTGGCCGACGATCATGCGTTTGACGCAGAGCTGGTCGAGGACTTCGGCGAGCGTGTCGCACGCGGCGCCGTTCGGATTCGACGCGTACAGGCGGCACCACACCGGACTGCGCCTGCTGTCGATCGTGTCGGGGTGAGGACCGTCTCCGGTAAGCCACGCCCTCACCTCGACGTTGAGCCTCTCGACACCGTAGTCAACGTACTCGGGGAGAATGCCGCCGTGGACGAACACGTTCGGCCCTATAACGACGATCGTGTTCCGTTTCGCCAGCACGCGTGCATACGAACCGCCGGGGCGGAACGCGTTCGCTCGCGCCCTCTGGGCTTCATCGAACGTGAGGAGGAGGGAGTCGGCGTCGTCCGCCGCAGCGGCGTCCTCGAAATCCTCGAACCCTCCGGGTGTGGCGTAGCGGAAATCGAGGGCGGCGTTCAGCATCTCGTGGTTCCCGTTGAGAACGTGGACGGCGCCGCCCGCGCTGTCCGCCTCTTCGGCGAGGCGAACGAAGAGGTCCAGGATGGCCTGCTCTCCGTCCCCGCGGTCCATTTGATCTCCCGTCTGCACCAGAACGAGCGTGCCGCCGATCCAGCGGTCCTCGTCATCGATCGCACCGGCGAGTTTGAGAGCCCGCCGCGCCGCCTGGAGATCCCCGTGCAGATCGCCGATGGCGACGATGCGGGGCGCGTCGGGAAACCGTGCGGGCAAAGAATCGCCAGCTCCGCGCAAGGCCGCCGGCGACCACGCCTGCAAGGCGAAGAACAGGGCGAGAGCACACGACGATGTGAAGTTTCTCATCCGGCATTCCTTTTTCATTCGTTGAAGTCACTGGTTCGAAAGGGCAACATCATACAACGGCCGCGCGGGCGGAGCAAGTCCGCGAACCTCATCGGCGGGGCGCTCGCATCCGAGTCGGCGTGTGTGCGGGGCACGCATGTGCGGGGCAATCGCAGTTGAAGAAGCCGGCGAAGCGTCTTAGAATGCCGGAAAGGTGAGGCCATGCCGAAGGACGCCCAGAATCACGAATCCGTCGATCGGGGTGCGGGAAGCGCCCGCGAGAATCGCCGCTCCGGCGGGCGCCGGAACATGGCTTTGCATTGGCAGATCATCCTGGGTCTCGTGGTCGGCGGTGCTGCCGGGCTCCTCGTCAACATCCTCTCTATCGCGGACACGCGAGCGGTCGGCGTGGCGCGGGCCATTGCGGAGCCGCTCGGGCAGATCTTCCTCCGTTTGATATTCATGGTCGTCGTGCCGCTCGTGTTTTCCGCGCTGGCACTCGGCGTGGCGGGAATCGGCGATCTGCGCCGGCTCGGGCGGCTGGGGCTGCGAACGCTCGTTCTGGCTCTCGTGCTCTCCGCCATTTCGGTGGCGATCGGTATCACCCTGGCCAACACGATTCGGCCCGGGGACCATCTGCGCCAGGAAAAGCGCCAGGAGATCTTCGAACGATATGGGGCCAAGGACGCGTCGGCCAGAGCCCTCGCCGAGGCCAAGAGAGCAAAGCCCCTTCGCGACGCGCTTCTCGACGTCATTCCCAAGAATCCTCTTCAAGAAATGGTCGGCGCGATCGACGGAAGCTCGCCGGGCGGCGGAATGCTGGCCGTCATCTTTTTCTCGTTGATGTTCGGTATTGCCATCACCATGGCTCCGGAGCGAACCGGGCCGCTCATTAGAGTTCTCGAAGGGGTCTACGACGTGGTCATGGTGATCATTCGCCTGGCCATGCGGCTGGCGCCGTTAGGTGTCGGCGCCCTCGTGTTCTCGCTCACATCCGCGATCGGGCTCGACATTCTCGTGTCGCTCGGGTGGTATGTCGCGACGGTGATCGCGGGACTCCTCCTGCAGCTCTTCGGCGTGTACTCGATTTTCGTGAGCGCCGTTGCGCGCATGCACCCGATGAAGTTCTTCAAGGGGATAACCGACGCCATGGTCACGGCATTCGCCACTTCCTCGTCCAACGCGACGCTGCCGACGACTCTGCGCGTCGCGGAGAAGGATCTCCGTCTCAGACCCGAGGTCTCGCGCTTCGTGCTCACCGTGGGCGCCACGGGGAACCAGAACGGTACCGCGCTTTTCGAGGGCGTCACGGTGCTTTTCCTCGCGCAGGTGTTCGGCGTGGACTTGACGCTCGGGCAGCAAATCAGCGTCGTGCTCATGTCCATTCTCGCCGGCATCGGCACGGCGGGCGTCCCAGGGGGGTCGCTCCCCCTCGTGGTCACCGTGCTGGTTTCGGTCGGTGTTCCTGCGGAGGGAATCGGCATCATACTCGGTGTCGATCGTTTGCTCGACATGTGCCGGACGGTTCTCAATGTGACCGGTGACGTTGCCATCGCGGCCTGCGTCGACCGCGCGGAGAATCGAGCGGCGGCATCGGGCGCGTGATCGCCGTGAACCGCGCGGCGGAGCCTGGCATTTGACGTTCGCGCTCCCGGCGCGGCCGTCGCAGAAGGCAGGCATGGCGCAGTCGAAACGCTCGCGGAACGTAAAGTTCTTTGTTCCCATCCTCGTCGCGGCGCTCGCCGTTCGCTTCTACCAGGTCGGTTGGGGACTGCCGTTCGTCTACGATGAGGCGATCGCGCTCAAGAGGGCGTGGGCGATGTGGGGTTGGGGACCGGCCCTCGGTGTCGATCTCAACCCTCATTTCTTCAACTACCCGAGCCTCACGATCTACCTCCAGTTCATTGCCCAGGGATTGCTGTATCTGGCGATGAAAGCCGGCGGGATCGTCGCCTCCGGAGCCGATTACCACGCGCGTTATATCGTCGATCCGGGAGCGTTCCACGTCGTCGGCAGGTCGATTTCCGTGCTGTTCGGCGCCGCGACGGTGTGGGTGACGTACCTCGCGGGCCGAAGCTTCGCCAGGCGCGAGGCGGCCGCTGCCGCCGCGGCCTTGCTCGCCGTCAACACGTTCGCCATCTCGCGCTCCCATCTCATCGAAGTCGACGTGCCGCTCACGTTTTTCGTCGTGCTCGTGCTCTGGCTTCTCCTGCGCCTCGCGGAGCGGCCGACGCTCAAGGGGTACGTCGTCGCCGGAGCGATGGTCGGTCTCGCCGCGTCGACGAAGTATACCGGCGCGATGCTCGTGATTCCGCTCGTCGTCGCCGACGTCATCGCGCGCAAGACGGGGGAAGGGAAACACCGCACGTGGCACGCTCCGCTCTCCATTTTGGTCGCTGCGGTCGTTTTTCTAGCGACGTCGCCGTACGTCGCACTCGATGCCAACACGTTCACGATGCACTTCGCGACGGAAAGCGAGCACATGCGTCTCGGTCACTTCGGATTGGGCGGCACATCGAGCGGGGTCTTCTACGCGAGGGTCCTCGCGCGGAGTCTGATGGGATGGCCGGCGGCCTTCGCGGCTCTGGTGGGTCTCGTCTACTTTTCCGCCGTGCGGCGGCGAAGTTCGGCGCTCATTCTGGCCGCTTTCGCCGTTCCGTATCTCTTCGCCGTCTCCACCTGGTCGATGCACGCGGATCGTTACCTCCTGGCCGTGCTCCCGGTGCTCGTGCTTTTCGCGACGGCGGCCGTCGAACACGGGCTCGACGCACGGCCGATGCGCCGCTTCGGGAAACGCGTTCGCGCGATCGTGTTCGCGGCCCTCATGTTGGTGTTCGCCGCCCCTGTCGTGGCGAACTACCCGGCCTATTTGCGCAGCATCCGGAAAGACTCGCGGACGACCGCGACGCGGTGGATCGAGGCCAGCATCCCGGGGGGATCGTACCTCGTCGTCGAACCGTACGGCGTCGATGTGTTCGGTCCGCAGAAGATATCGCAAGTGGATCCCGATGTGCGGAAAAGGGTCCTCGAGCTGAAGAAGAAGTCGCCGAACTACGCGGTGCTGCCGATACCGATGTTCCAGGTCGTGCCGGAACGCTCGCAGGTGTTCTACGATCACTCGCTCTACGAAAACGCCGATTACATCGTGACGACGGGCGGGGTGCGGTCCCGGTATGTGGAAGAGCCCGCCCGTTTCGCGAGGCAGATCGCGTTCTACGACAGCCTCGAGACCGGGTACGCGAAGATCGCCGAATTCTCGCCGGCTGGAGGAGGCGGGTCGCTCATAACCGTCTACAGAAATCCTCGCCACGATGCCCCGTTCAGCAGGAGACGAGGGGTCGCCGCGCCGCGGCCGCTCCGCCCCATGGGCACACCGCCCACGGGTTCCGAAGAGCTTTTCTACTTCAACATCGGACTCAACTACGAGGTGTTTCTCTTCCCGGAGAGCGCGATCGCAGCCTATGACATGGCATTTCTCTATCCGATCGAGAGACCTTCCGCGTACAAGAATCTCGTGCTGAGAAAGACGCAGTGCCTCATGATACTGGAGCGAAAGGCGGAAGCGGTCGCCTATCTGGACAAGATGATAAGTACCGCTCCAACCGCGGCGGTTCGCTCTCAGCTTCAGAACTTGCGCGGCGCGTTGACCGAAGATCGCGGGCGTCCGACGGCTGAGCGGAAAATTCCCGAGTCGCCGAGTTGCTCTTCCAGCGACGAAAGGAGTTACGGAGATGCGGCGCAACAAACTGCCCGCCACGATCATCGCCCTCGGCATGGCGAGCTTCTTCAACGACGTCGGCTCCGAGATGATCTTTCCGCTCCTCCCCGTCTTCATGACGTCGCTCGGTGCCGGGACCGCGTTCCTCGGTCTCGTGGAGGGATTGGCGGACGCGGTGTCGAGTTTTCTGAAGCTCGTTTCGGGGTACGTCGCCGACCGCGTCGGACGCAGCAAGCCGCTCGTTGTATCTGGCTACAGCATCGCGGCGCTCGTGCGGCCTCTCGTGGCCGCCGCGACGGTGCCGTGGCATGTGCTGGCCGTTCGTGTGACCGACCGCGTCGGCA
This sequence comes from uncultured bacterium, assembly GCA_964645735.1. Lineage (GTDB taxonomy): Bacteria > Krumholzibacteriota > Krumholzibacteriia > WVZY01 > WVZY01 > CAZYCB01. Next base: position 7,435 of record CAZYCB010000454.1, read on the forward strand.
AGGGCATCCGCACGACGCCGCGCGATGTGCTCATCGCGTCTGCGGTGCCGCAGGAGGCGGCGGGGCGGGCGTTCGGTTTTCACAGAGCCATGGACCACGCGGGGGCCGTCGTCGGTCCGCTCGTCGCGGCCGCTCTCCTCGGGCTCGGGTGGGACATGCGCCGCGTGTTTCTGCTGGTTGTCGTCCCGGGCCTGCTCTCGGTTCTTTGCGTGCTTGTCGTGCGCGAAACCGCGGCGGCTCGCACCGCCCCCGAGACGAGCGGCGCGTCGAAAGCCGAGGCGACGCCGGCCGCCGGCGGGGTGGCGAAAACAGACGGGAAGCAGACCGAGAACCCCCGCCTCCCCGGTTCGCTTCGCAGCTACCTCGCGATCCTCGCCCTCTTCTCGCTCGGCAATTCGTCGGACGCTTTCCTCTTGCTCCGTGCCCGCGGGGTCGGTTTGTCCGTTGCGATGCTGCCGCTTCTCTGGGCGGTTTTCCACGTCGCGAAAATGGTGACGTCGTATGCAGGCGGATCCTGGTCCGACCGCGTGGCGCGCCACAAGCTCATCATCGTGGGGTGGGCCATCTACGCAGTTACGTACCTCGCCTTCGGTCTGGCGACGGAAGCATGGCACATCTGGGCGCTGTTCATCGTCTACGGTACGTACTACGGGCTCACCGAACCCGCGGAGAGAGCGCTCGTGAGGGACATCGCTCCGGCAAGCATCCGTGGACGCGCATACGGCTTCTACAACTTCATCATCGGCGTCAGCGCCGTCCCGGCCGGCCTTCTCACCGGATGGCTCTGGCAGACGTGGAGCCCGCTTGCGGCCCTGGCGACCGGCGCGGCGATCGCGGCGGCCTCCTCGGCGATGCTCATCGCCTGGGCGCGGCGCCGAAGCGCGTATCCCGCGAAAAACTGACCGGTCAACGCATGCCTTGATCGGCCGCGGCCGTATGCGGTACAATGCTCCGCACGCCGTGAGTTTCAACACGGCCTTGCGACACGTGGGTTGTGCAGCGCGTGTAACGGCATCGACGACGCTGCCGGGAAGGAGTTCGATCGGCATCATGAAGAAGACGACTCTCGTTTTGACGTCCGCCCTCGTACTGGCGCTCGCTCTGCCGGCAGTGCCGGGATGGGCATGTACGAATTTCCTCGTTTCGAAAGGGGCCACGACGGATGGTTCGACCATGGTCACGTACGCGGCCGATTCCCACGAGCTCTACGGTGAGCTTTACTTCACGCCGAGCCGGAAGCACCCCCCGGGTGCGAAGCTCGACGTCTACGAGTGGGACACGGGGAAGTACCTGGGCAAGATCGACCAGGTGCCGGAGACGTACTCCGTCGTCGGCCTCATGAACGAGCACCAGGTTTCCATCGGCGAGACGACGTGGGGAGGACGCGAGGAGCTCTACGATCCCAAAGCCATCGTGGACTACGGGAGCCTCATGTTCATCGCGCTGCAGCGGGCGAGAACGGCCCGTGAAGCCATCAAGGTCATGGGCGATCTGGTGGCGAAATACGGGTACGCGAGCTCGGGCGAGACGTTCTCGATCGGCGACCCCAACGAAGTGTGGATCATGGACCTGATCGGCAAGGGTCCCGGAAATACGGGTGCCGTGTGGGTGGCGCGCCGGGTGCCGGACGGATACATTTCGGGGCACGCCAACGCCGCGAGGATACGGGAGTTTCCGCTCAACGATCCCCAGAACACGATCTACGCGCCCGATGTCATTTCGTTTGCGAGGGAAAAGGGGTACTTCACCGGCAAGGACAAGGATTTCAATTTTGCCGATACGTACTATCCGCCGAATTTCGGAGCGCGTCGTTTTTGCGACGCCCGCGTCTGGTGCATGTTCCGCCGAGCGGCGCCCTCGCAGAAGTTTCCCGCCGATTGGCTCAAAGGTGACGAAAACGCGGAGCCGATTCCTCTGTGGATCAAGCCGGACCGGAAGCTCACGGTGAGCGACGTCATGGCATTCATGCGCGATCACTTCGAGGGCACGGAATTCGATATGACCAAGGACATCGGCGCGGGTCCCTACGATTTGCCGTACCGCTGGCGTCCGCTCACGTGGAAGGCCGGAGAAGGCGAGTTTCTCAACGAAAGGGCCGTCTCGACGCAGCAAACCGGCTTCTCTTTTGTCGCGCAGGCGCGCGCCGGACTCCCCGATCCGATCGGCGGCGTGTTCTGGTTCGGCGTGGACGACACGTACAGCACGGTGTACTTCCCGGTGTACTGCGGCGTCACGGACGTGCCCCGGAGCTACGCGGTAGGCACTGCCTCGTTCAACGAGTTCTCGTGGGATTCCGCGTGGTGGGTATTCAACTGGGTGGCCAACTTTGCGTACCTCCGTTACAGCGACGTTATCAAGGACATTCAGGTGGTGCAGGGCGAACTGGAAGACAAATTCCTCGCCGAGCGGAGCGAGATCGACGCGGCGGCGCTCGCTCTCTACAACCAATCTCCCAGACTCGCCAAGGATTACGTCACCGAGTACACGGTGAAAACAGGCGAGGATGTCGTGAAGCGCTGGCGGAAGCTGGGCGAGTTCCTGCTCTACAAGTATCTCGACGGCAATGTGAAAACCGAACTCGGCCACGTGACGCATCCAGGGTACCCGGAGTCGTGGTACCAGAAAGTTGCCGCGGCGACGGGCGATCAACTGCGTGTGGCGAAGCTCTCCGCCGAAAAGGCCGCCGAGGAAGCGAGCAAAGAAAAAGCCCGGCAGACGGCCGAGAGCCTTCTCGCGCTCCTCGAGGCGCGAGGCGTGGCCGTCGACGGCGATACCCGGGACCGGATCCTCAAGACCGAGGAAGCCGGCCAGCTGGAGAAGTGGCTGGTGCGGGCCGCGACGGCAAAGTCCGCCGGAGAAATATTCGAAGGCGACTGAGCGCGCGAGGCGGAACCGGCCGGTGAGGAGTTCAAAGGCGGCTGAACGGCGTCTGCGAAGCTCATTCGCAAGGCGCGCATCGCCGACTGACAGGCCACGAGCTTCGAGACGGAAAGGAAGCGCATGAATCCGCGAAGTCCGTTGAAATCGTTCCCCTCGACCTACTGGGTCGTCATCATGTTCGAGTTTTTCGAGAGGGGCGCCTACTACGGAGTGATGAGCTTCCTTTCCGTCTACCTGACGGAGAACCTCCATTTCGCGAAGGAGAGCGTCGGCGTCATCAAGGGAACGATCCAGCCCCTGCTGTATTTTCTGCCGATTATCAGCGGGGCCATCGCGGACCGGTTCGGTTTTCGCCGTATGCTCATGATCGCCTTTTCGCTCTTGGGCGGCGGGTATTGTCTCACCAGCCAGATGACCGGCTACACGGCTGTTTTCCTCGCGCTCGTGGTCGTGGGGTTGGGGGCGGGGTTCTTCAAGCCGATCATTTCGGGTTCGATCGCCCGTACGACGGACGAATCGACGAGCACACTCGGGTTCGGGATCTACTACTGGTCCATCAACCTGGGCGCCTTCCTCTTCCCGCTGATACTCGTCCCGTGGCTCAAGAACAGCCCTGCGTTCGGTCCGAAGTGGGTCATCATCGCGGCGGCGATCAGCACGGGGGCGATGCTCATCCCCACGCTCCTTCTCTACAAGGAGCCCCCGAAAGGAAAGACCGATACGAAAGCCAAGGAGCTCAACCTGCTCCAGACCCTGGCCAATGCGTTCGAGATCATCTATAGCCCGTTCGTGCTGCTGTTCCATCTGTTCCAGCGATCGAGAGCGAACTCCACGATCATGGCGCTCGTCGCTGCGGCCGCCGTCGCGGGGTCTCTGTGGCTGTTTTCCGCGAGGGGGAACTTCTTCTTTCTCTTCGTGAGCCTCGTTTTCGTGGCGAGCTTCGCGGCCATGATGCTGCAGAAACGGTTCAACACCTCCCCCGTATCGTGGAGGGCCCTTTGCCTCGCGCTGTTCGTTGCTTTCGGGGGCATCATCTGGCTCCTGCCGGGGTTGACGTCTTTCAGCAGGCTCATTACGAGCATCATCTATCTGACCGTTCTCTCGCTTTTTCAAATCGAGAGCGACAATCTTCCGAAATTCAAGGACCACTCCAAGTTCCTGCTCATGATCTTCATCTACTCCGGGTTCTGGGTGCTGTACTTTCAGATGTTCGATTCCGTCCTCTGGTACGTGAACGACTACGTCGATGCATCCGCGCTGGACAGCTTCGTGAACAGGATTCTCGGAGGGCGGGTGTCCTTCAAGTTTGACGTCGAGCACGTGACCGTGATCAACGCCGGCACGATCATTCTCCTCCAGCTCGTCGTCTCGAGCATCGTCAAGAACATCAGAGCGCTTCCCACGATGATCGCCGGGATCGCGCTCGGAACGGTGGGGATGGCGATACTCGCGATCTCAGCGAACATCTGGGTTTTCATCGTCGGAATCGTCATCTTCTCCGTCGGCGAAATGACGGCGCATCCCAAATTCATCAGCTACGTCGGGCTGACCGCTCCGAAGGACCGCGTCGCCACGTACATGGGGTACATATTTCTGTACGGCGTGATCGGGAGCAGCATCGGAGCGATCCTCGGCGCGAACCTCTACGTCCACTTCGTCGATGAACTCCATCAACCCAAAGTTCTGTGGCTGATCTTCAGCGGCATCGGAGTGCTGACGATCCTCGGCCTGCTCGCCTACGACCGCTTGATCAAAAGATGATATCGAGGGAATGAAGACCCGCCCTTCGCGGCGCGTGCGGGAGACATCCGGGGAGGCGCGGGACGTGCCCGGTGAAGTGCGGAGTCAACCGGCGACGCACGTCAAAGACAGCCGGCGAAGCGCGGGAGGAACCGGCGGGGCCGAGACGCGCGATCCGTCTGCAAAGCCCTAGAGCAGCGTGCCGCGCATGATGATGGCCGCCATGGTGAAGTAGATGAGAATACCGCTCACGTCCACGAGCGTGGCGATGAAGGGGGCAGACGCGCTCGCGGGGTCGAACCCCAATCTGCGCAGCGCGAAGGGAAGCATCGAGCCCATGAGCGTTCCCCAGAGGACGACGCCGACGAGGCTCAGCGCGACCGTGAGGGCGATGGGGAAGTAGTGGTCTCCGTAGGTGTGAAAGAGCACCTGCCAGAGGAGGATCCGTACCAGGCCGATCGAGGCGAGGATGAGTCCAAGGGCAAGCCCCGAGAGAAACTCGCGCCGGACGACCCGCCACCAGTCTTTCAACCGGACCTCGCCGAGCGCCATCGCGCGAATCACCAGCGTGCTCGCCTGGGATCCGGAGTTCCCTCCGCTGCTGATGATCAGGGGGACGAAGAGGGCGAGAACGACGGCCCGCGCGATCTCCGCCTCGAAATGACCCATCGCGGTCGCCGTGAGCATCTCGCCGATGAAGAGCGCGGCGAGCCAGCCCGCGCGTTTTTTCAGCATCCTTCTCAGGCTGATGTCGAGATACGGCTCCTCGAAGGCCTGCATACCGCCGAGTTTGTGGATGTCCTCCGTCGCCTCTTCCTGGACGACGTCGACGATGTCGTCGACGGTGACGACGCCTTTCATCGTGCCGCGGCCGTCGACCACTGGGATGGCGACGAGATCGTGCTTGGCGAACACCCGGCTCACCGCTTCCTGGTCCATGTCTTCGGAAACGGTGAGTGTCTCCCTGCGCATGATGTCCTCGACCTTCTGGTCGGGGCGGGCGGTGAGAAGATCGCGGAACGAAACGACGCCGAGGAGCCGCTGCTCCGAACCGAGCACGTACGCGTAGTAGATGGTCTCCTGGTGTTCGCGCACCTGTTTGCGGAGATAGAAGACGGCCTCGTCGACGCTCATCGCCGGGCGGAGACGAACGAACCGCGGGTTCATGAGGCCGCCGGCGACATCCTCCGCGTATGCGAGAAGCCCGGAGACTTCCTTTCGCGTCGGCTCGTCGAGGAGTTCCATTAGAGTTTCCCGCTCGGACGGCGGCACGTCCTGGATGACGTCCGCGGCATCGTCCGGAGCGAGAAGCCGGAGCCACGAACGGCGCTCCGTCGGCGGCATTGAGACGAGGAGATCCGCCTCGTCTCGCGAGGGCAGCTGGAGGAAAAACTCTTCCGCGTCCGGCCGCGGGAGGAGCTTGAATCCGTCCACGCGTTCGTCCTGCGAAAGGGTTATCCAGGCGGCGTGCAGATCGTCCGCCGAGAGTTCCTCCGTCGATTGTATTTCCTGATGTGCGGTCATGTCTTTTTCTCCGCTCGCATCGTCCCGCGAGGTTCGTGCGTGATCGCCCGATGGTGACTGTCCGCTGCAAGGGTTGGCAAGTACAAATCGGTGTCCGCCGGCTGGGGCGTGTGGGGACAACGCAGCGTTGACAGCGTCCGACCGAGAGTGTACCCTGGCGTCCTGAGCACGTCCCCTATCCCGATTTCGGCGAACTTAACCGCAAAGGATTTCCCATGGAAGACACGACCCCGAAGTCCGGTCACGGTCTGCCGGAGAACGCGTTCCGCGAGCTCAAGCCGGGGGAAACCTACCAGCCCATCGTACCGGCGGGAGCGGCCGTGCCGGACATCACGGTGCGCTCGGTTCTCTTCGGGCTCGCGATGACGCTCGTCTTTTCTCTCGCGGCCGGATACATCGCGCTCAAACTCGGCCAGGGAATCGAGTCGGCGATTCCCATAGCGATACTCGCGATCGGGTTCTCCGCTCTCCCGAGGCTCGCGCGCAAATCCACGCTCCTCGAAAACGTCGGGATCGTGTCCTTCGGGGCCACAGCGGGAATGATCGTTGGCGGTGCGGTCTTCGTGATGCCCGCGATCTACATTCTCGGTTTGCAGGGTCAGTCGAACTTCCTTCAGATTTTCATCGTTCCGCTCCTGGGCGCGATGCTCGGCGTGATGTTCCTCATCCCGTTCCGGCGGTACTTCGTCGCGGATATGCACGGGAAGCTCCCGTTCCCCGAGGCGACGGCGACGACCGAGATCCTCGTCGCGGGCGAGCGCGGGGGGCAGCAGGCGCGTGTTCTTCTGTATGCCATGGGGACGGGGATCGTTCTCGATTTCCTCGCGCTGAACCTTCGTCTGTGGCGCGACACGTTCTCCACGGCGGTTCTCGAACCGCTTCGCGGGCTCACGGAGAACGTGAAGGCGGTCTTCCAGCTCAACACATCGTCGGCGATACTCGGGCTCGGTTACATCATCGGTGTGCGTTACGCCGCGACGATCTGCGCGGGGTCTTTGCTCTCCTACTGGGTACTGGTGCCGCTCTTCGGCAAGCTCGGTTCGATGGTGTCCGGGGAGGTGTTTCCGGGGAGGCCGCCGCTCCAGGGGATGGGCTGGAACGATCTCTTCTTCCAGTACGTGCGCTACATCGGGATCGGCGGGATCTTCGCGGCCGGGGTCATTTCGATCATCAGGATGTCGCCGGTCATGGTGCAGGCGCTCCGCAAGGTGAGCACCGAGCTGCGCCGCCTGGCGGGCCGCCACAAGGACGAGGCGGCGCCGCCGAGGACCGAACTCGACATCTCGATGTCGCAGGTCATCGGCGGGGTCATCGTCATCGCCGCGCTCCTCTTCCTCTACTTCCGCTTCATCGTTCTCGATGGCTATGCGGGAGCCACTCCGCTCTCCCTTGCCGCGCTCGTCATCACGCTCGTGGTCGCGTTTCTCTTTGCGGCGGTTTCGTCGTGGGCGGTTGCGACGATCAGCATCACGCCGGTTTCCGGTATGACGCTCACGACTCTCATCGTATCCGCGGTTCTGATGAGCCGGATGGGCCTCAAAGGGACGGAGGGAATGCTCGCAGTGCTCCTCATCGGCGGCGTCGTGTGCACGGCCCTCTCCACGACGGGATCGCTCGTGACGCTCTTCAAGACGGGGTACTGGATCGGCGCCACGCCGCGCAAGATCCAGCTCGCAGTGATGGGAGGAGCGGTGCTCGCGTCTCTCTCGGTGACGGCGGCGATCGTACTCTTCGCCCACACACACGGGTTCGTCGTTAGCCCAGAGCATGCGCGCCCCATGCCGGCGCCGCAGGCGAACGCAATGGCCGCCGTCATCCAGTCGGTGATGGCGAGCGCCGAGGCGCCGTGGTTCCTCTTCGGCTTGGGAGCCGTGATCGCGATCGTGGTCACGCTGGTCAATGTCTCTCCCCTCGCTTTCGCGCTGGGGATGTACCTTCCCATGGAGCTCAACGTACCGCTTCTCTTCGGAGCGATTCTCTCGTCGATGGTAAAACGTCCGTGCGGGAACCAGGCCATCGATCGCGCGCGCGCCAACCGCGGCACGCTGATCGCCTCGGGTCTCATCGCCGGCGGCGCGCTCGCGGGAGTGCTGGATGCGCTCGTCAAGGTCGTTCGTGAGGCCCTCAAGCATCCCGAGGGCGCCGTGAACGACGCGTATCTCGACGGCGCGGGCAACTGGATCGGCCTTTTTGTTTTCATCGCGCTCGCCGCGGGTGTTTTCTGGTACGCTCGCCGGGCGAAACCCGAGGAAGGCGCGGGGCCGCAGATCACGATGTAGAACACGCGGGGGCTTCAGTCGCCAAAGGAGATGCGCATGGGGTTCAGATTTCTTCCTAGGGAATTCAACTTCTTCGATCTGTTCGACAAACAGGTCGAATACGCCATAGAAGCGGCGGTGCTCTTCAAGGAAATAGCAGCGCGGGGAGAGGTGGACGCGAGTTTTCACATCAGAATGGAAGAGATCGAACACAAGGGCGACGAGACGACCCACAGCATCATCGAGAACCTGAACAAGACCTTCATTACGCCTTTTGACCGCGAGGACATACACAAACTGGCGACCGAACTCGATGACATCGTCGACGTGATCAACACGATCGTCGGCCGGCTCCGGCTCTACAAGCTGTCCGCCGCCAATACGAACCTTGCCGAATTCGCCGCTGTGATCGAGCAGTCCGTCCGCGAGGTGGCGAAAGCGGTCAACGGGCTGCGAAGACCGAAGAACTCGAAGATGATTCTGGATTGCTGCGTCGAGGTCAATCGCCTCGAAAACGTCGGCGACTCGATGCGGGATGAAACACTCGCCGATCTTTTCGAGACGGAGAAGAATCCGATCGCCGTGATCAAGTGGAAAGAGATCTATCAGGATGCCGAGACCGTGCTCGACGTATGCGAGGACGTTGCGAACGTCGTGGAATCCATCCTGGTGAAACAAGCGTAAATCATGACTCCCGCTATTCTCGCCCTCATACTGCTCGCCCTGACCTTTGATTTTCTCAACGGTTTTCACGATTCTGCGAATTCGATCGCGACGGTCGTGTCGACCCGCGTGCTCCCGCCGCGCTACGCCGTCGTCTGGGCGGCATTCTTCAACTTCATCGCGTTCCTCGTTTTCGGCCTCCACGTGGCGAACACCATGGGCAAGGGGATCATCGACATATCGATCGTGGACAAGGGCATCATCTTCGGTGCGCTGACGGGGGCATGCTGTTGGGATATTATTACGTGGCTCATGGGGCTCCCCACGAGCTCGTCGCACGCGTTGATAGGCGGTCTGATCGGGGCGGCGCTGGTGAAGGCCGGTTCGGCGGCGCTCGTTTGGAGCGGCATTGTGAAGACCGTCGCGTTCATCGTCGTGTCGCCGATTGCGGGGCTGTTTCTCGGTCTCCTGTTCGGAACGGCGGTGAGCTGGATCTTCCGCAAAAAAGCTCCGAGCAGCGTCGACCACGTGTTCAGACGCGGGCAGCTCGTGTCGGCTGCCCTTTACAGCATGGGACACGGCGGCAACGATGCGCAGAAAACGATGGGCATCATCTCGGGACTGTTGTTCAGCGCGGGGCTCTTGGGCACGAAATTCCACGTGCCGCTGTGGGTCGTGCTCTCGTGTCATGCGGCGATCGCGCTCGGCACGATGCTCGGCGGGTGGCGGATCGTCAAGACGATGGGGCAGCGGGTCGCCAAGCTAAGACCGGTGGACGGTTTCTGCGCGGAGACCGGCGCCGCCTTCATGCTCTTCGTCTCGACGCACTTCGGTATTCCCGTGAGCACCACGCACACCATCACCGGCGCCATCATGGGCGTTGGATCGCTCCGCGGGCTGAACGCCGTCAAATGGGGTGTGGCGGGGCGGATCGTGTGGGCGTGGATCCTCACGATCCCATGTTCTGCGGCGATAGCGGCGCTCGCGTACTGGCTGACGACTCTCGATACGTCTCACTTCTGAGGCCGCCGTCCCGGGCGTCCCCCGGTCTCCATCGTTCCGCTGCGATCGGGACGCTTCGTCTCCATCATCCGACGACACGGAGAGTCCGCGAACTCCGCCGCACCGCGATCCTCAGAGCCCCTTGTGTTTCTCGGCGATCTCCTCGGCCAGCCTGTCGAGCGCTGCGAAGTCGGCGTCTTTGGGAGCGCCCTTGCAGAGCACAGGCTGGAGCACTTCGACCTTGAGATTCGGAATCATGGCGGCGAGCTGGTCGGCGACCTTGCTCCCCCAGCCGAACGAACCCACGATCGACAAGTAACGCGTTTTCGGACGGATCGCATTCGCGAGATACACCGCCGACGCCACCATCGGGTGCGGCCCGGCAAGGACGGTCGGCGTGCCGACAACGACGGTCGCCGCGTCGACGAGCAGCATCGCCAGTTTGCCGATGTCCGGATCGGCGAGATTGAACTGCTCGACGCGCATTCCGCGCTCCGCAGCTGCCTCGACGAAGTACTCCACCATCCGCCGCGTGCTGTCGTGCATGGAGACGTAGGGGACGACCACGAGGTTCTTCGGAGCGGCCGACAGCCACTCTCGATACGCATCGAGGATCAGCTGCGGCTTGTGGAAGACCGGTCCGTGGCTCGGCGCGATGAAGCCGATGTCGCGGCCGTCGAGCTTGTGGAAGTTCTTTTCGATGACCGTTCTGAACGGCATCATTATCTCGGCGTAGTATCGTTTGGCCGCGAGCACGACCTCCGCCTCGTCTTCGGCGAACAGGTTGCCCGTGGCGAGGTGCGAACCGAAGAGATCGCAGGAGAAGAGAACGCGCCGCTCGGGAAGCCATGTGAGCATCGTCTCCGGCCAATGGACCCACGGGAAGTGTATGAACTCCAGAGTGAGGTCTCCGAGGGACAGACGCTCGCCGTCCTTCACGGCGATGCCCCGGCCGTCGATATTGCCGAGGAGGTCCGAGAGCATGGCGAGACATCTCTCCGTCGCCACGAGCTTCGCTTCCGGGAAGCGGCTGAGAACGGCTGGAATCGCGCCGGAGTGGTCCTGTTCGGCGTGGTTGGAAACGAGGTAATCGATCTTCTTCACGCCGGCTTTTTCCAGGCGGGCGAACAAGATTTCGGCCTTCGACGGGTCGACCGCATCGATGAGCGCGGTCTTCTCCGATCCACGGACGAGGTAGGCGTTGTAGCTCGTCCCCTCGGGGAGAGGGATCAGTTCGTCGAAAAGCCTCCGGTCCCAGTCGACCGCGCCTACCCACTGCACGCCGTCCGTGACGTTCCTCGCGTTCATGTGTTACTCCTCCATAGCGTGATCATCAATCCGGTGGAAAATGACGGGGTGGCATTCATCGAGTGCCCTCGGGATCCTACGATATCACAGGGGCGGCGGAAAGTGAAGGGGCGCATTCATCATGCAGGGCTCACCGCACGAGGACGAGTTTTTTTGTCAGCCGCGTGTCGGTCGTTTCCATTTTCGAAAAGTAGACTCCGGAGGGAAATGCGCCTCGAGCGCTGCAGCCGGTCCACGTCAGTTCGTGGCGCCCGGCAGAGTAGACGCGGTCGGCCAGCACGATGATTTCGCGACCGAGAACATCGTAAATCGCCACGTGCACCCGGCATCGATACGGCACCGTCAAGGCGAACGTGGCGGGCCCTTGAAGAGGATTTGGCGAGAGGAGTTCGAGGGAGAACTCGGGGGCCTCGCCATCGTCGATCCCGGTGGGATCATGAATGAAAAAGGCCGCGTCGCTCACATCTGCCCCCGTCTGCGCGTCATCATCGTGGGCGACGACTACGAGGTATGCGCTCTCCGTCTCCGAACCGGAGACAGGCCATTCGTGGTGTCCCGTATTCGCGATGCCGGTCGCGATCGGCTCGTACGGACCCCAGCGCCCATCTCGCGACAAGAGGAGGTCTATTGCCGTCACACCCCCATCGTCGAATGCGTTCCATCGGAGCGCAGCCAGTTCTCCTATACCGATCGTCTCACCGCCCGCAGGATAGACCACGCTCGCCGTCGGCGGTCTGCTCCTCGTGGTGAACCGCCACGTCGGGCCCGCCGCCGTTCCGCTGCTGCCAGTCACCGTGGCGTACCATTCGTATTCGGCAAGGAGGTCGAGTCCCGGCCATGTCATTCGGCTGCTCGATCCCGAGGGAACGGCTTCCTCCGTGCCGATGTCGCGCCAGCCGCCCGGATGTTTCAAGTCGATAGGAAGCGTGAACTGGCTACTCGAGTCGGCGTCGGTCTCGAACCGGTCGAGCGTGGGAGAGTATGTCTTGACGCGGACGACCTTCTCGTCCGGATAGAAAGTCATGATTCTCAGCCAGCCGTCGCCCCCGTTTGGACTCATCTGATAATCGGCCAGCACCGTATGAACGGTGTTCCCGTTGTACGTGTCCGACCGCCGGCCTTCTCCGTGGGTGTGGCCGCACACCATGAGGAAGAGGTTCGGGTTGTCTTTGAGAGCGTCGTAGACGGCTTGTCCCTGAGCTGTGAACGGGGCGGGGTTTCCGGTTCCGATGAGGCTGTGCGCGGATACGATCGCCCAGCGCGCCGAATGGTCGGCGAGGAGACTGTCGGCCCAGCTCAAAACGGCCGCATCGGGCGAGTCGTCATACTCCATGCTCACGACAATAAAATCGAACCCGCTCGCGCTGAATACGCAGAAGTGGTTATCGTTGTTGGATCCGAAATGCCCGCCGTAGTACGGACGCCAGGAGAAATGCGGCACGCCGAAGTAGTCGTTGTAGTACGTCGTCGTCCCGTTCGGATCGCCGTGGGGCGACTGATCGTGATTGCCGACCGTTGTCGAGTAAGGAAGCCCGTGGGGGAGATGCGTCGCGGCCGTGTCTTCGAGAAGACTCATCGCGAACCAGGCGTTGTCCCACTCCAACCAACTGTGGTCATCGTCATTGACCATGTCCCCGACATGGTTCGCGAAAACGACGTTGAGGTCTTTAGCGTTGTCGACGATCCACTGCGTCTGAGCCCGAAACATCGCCGGCGTTCCGCCGAACATCTCGGCCGTATAGTGCTGCGTGTCAGGAATGACGACGAGGGAAAAGGCTGGCTGGCGCGAACTCACCTGCCTCCCCGTGTACGTAACGGTGAGGAGATCCCCCGGAGCCCCCCAGGCGGTCACGCCGAGTGTGGGCGATATGGACAACCCGGTCGAGCTGTCCGCAGGCATGTCGAGAATCGGCTGACCCGGTAGACCGCCGGCGGCACCGATACCCGCAATCACGAGGAGCCCTACTCCGAGAAGGAGTCGCCTTCCCACAATCAGAACTCCTTTCTCGCAAGCCAAGCCACAGAGGCATGCGTGAATTCGTCCCGTCAGTATAACACGAAACAGGCTTTGAATGGGGCGGGAAATTGCGCCTCCGGCGTCAGTAGCTGAACTTTCCCAGCTGCACTTTTCCCCGGAAAGTCCAGTAGATGACGGCCGTGTACGCCAGAACGAAGGGCATGCCGATGACGGCGATCGTCCTCATGATGCCAAGCGTTTTCTGCGATGACGCGGCGTTGTATATCGTCAAGCTCCAATCGGGGTCGAGACTCGAGTAGATGAGGTTGGGAAAGAGCGCCATTCCGAAAAGAAATACGAGGGCGGCGATCGCCGCCGAGGACGATACGAACGCGTAGAGCGGCCGACCCTTGTGAATCGCTCTCGGGACGTTGGCGACGGCGAGGATATTGAGAACGACCACAACCCACGCCCACGGATGATCCCTGAAGTTCTGGATGGCGTGGGGGATCGTGACGAGAGTCGTGACTGTCGTGATGACGTACACCGCGAGGAAGGTGAAAAACCCTCTCCACATCCATGCGTGGACTCTGGCCTGCAGTTCGCCTTCCGTCTTCATGTAGAGGTAGATGGATCCGTGCATGAGAAAGGTCGCCACGGCAAGCACGCCGACGAGCAGGCCGTACGGCCGGAGAAGATCGAGCAATGTCCCTTGAAACTCCATGTCGGGTCCGATGGGGAGCCCCATCATCGAATTCCCCACGGCAACGCCGAAGAGAAAGGTCGCGAGTCCGCTTGACGCGAAGAAGGCGACGTCGAAGGCTCTGCGCCACGCGGGAGACGAGCGTTTGCTCCGGAACTCCATCGACACAGCTCGGAAGATCAGTGCGAAAAGCAGCACCATGAACGGTGTGTAAAAAGCCGAGAACGCCGTGGCATACGCGTGCGGAAACGCGGCGAAGAGCGCACCTCCGAACGTAACGAGCCAGACCTCGTTGCCGTCCCACAACGGACCGATGGAGTTCATGAACGTCCGGCGCTCGACGTCGCTCCTCGCTCTGAGATGGAGCATCCCCACGCCAAGATCGAAGCCGTCGAGGATGGCGTACCCGGCGAGCAGAACGCCGAGTAGACCGAACCACAGCAGGTTGAGATTCATCGATTCACCTCGTCTCCCGGTCGGTCGATTCTTGTCCCCCGGTCAGGGAACCTCCGCTTGAGGGCGAAAGCAAAACCGCCGCGTCGATCCAGCTCCACCGCCGACTGCGGGGATCGAGCTCGCGCATTTCGTCGTCGGGGCCGTTCTTGATCTTTCGATTGAGCACGGAGAACCACAGCAGAAGCAGGAAGATGTAGATGACGATAAAAAGCACGATCGACGTGAGAACCTGCCCCGCCCCGACGGCCTTCGAGAGCGCGTCGCTCGTCCGGAGCAAGCCGTAAACGATCCAGGGCTGCCGGCCGACTTCCGCGGCGACCCACCCCGCTTCGTTCGCCACTACGGGCCCGATGACGGCGAACACGAACACCCAGAGGAGCCAGCGGGTATGGAAGAGCGTTTTTCTCCAGTAGAAGAACCACGCGACGACACAGAGAAGAGCGAAGAGGACACCGAGAGCGACCATCGCGTGATACGTGTAGAACGACATCGCAACCGGCGGCCGATCGGCTTTGGGAAACGCATCGAGTCCCGTCACCGGAGCCGACGCGTCCTCGTGCACCATGAGGCTCAACAGTCCGGGAATCGCCAGCTCGTACCGGAGCCTCTCGTTCTTTTCGTCGACGATCCCCATGAGGGAGAGCGGCGCTCCTCCAGCCGTTGTCTCGAAGAGCCCCTCGAACGCGGCGAGTTTCGCCGGCTGTGTCTTCGATACGGTGACGGCCTGGAAGTGGCCGGACATGGGAGCGGCGAACGAGAAAACCGTGGCCACGATGAGCCCCAGAAAGAACGTCTTCCGGGCGAACTCGAGATGACGGCCCTTCAGCAGGTAGTACGCCGAGATACTCATGATGAAGAACCCGCCCAGAATGTACGCGCCGATGAGCGTGTGCGTCAGACGGTGAACGCTCGAGGGATTGAACACCATCGCCGAGAAATCCGTGATCTCGGCGCGAGCTCTCAAACCTTCGCCGACGATGTGAAATCCCGCCGGGGTCTGCTGCCACGAATTGGCGACTACGATCCATATCGCCGAGAACAATGCGCCGAGGGCCACCATGAGGGTCGAGAACCAGTGCATGCGGTCGGACACGCGGTCCCATCCGAACACGAGGACAGCGAGAAAACCGGACTCGAGAAAAAACGCGAAGATGCCCTCCGCGGCGAGCGCCGATCCGAAGACATCGCCGACGTAGCGCGAGTACGTCGCCCAGTTGGTGCCGAACTGGAACTCCATCACGATCCCCGATGCCACTCCCATCGCGAAGTTGATGGCGAAAATCTTCGTCCAGAACTTGGCCATGGCGCGGTACTGAGGATCCTTCGTCACCATGTACGTGGATTCCATGATGACGAGGAGGGCCCCAAGGCCGATCGCGAGCGGCGGGAAGATGTAATGAAACATGATGGTGAGCGCGAACTGAAAGCGGGAGAGAAAAAGTACGTCAAGCTCCACGGCGGCGCCTCCATGTGTTCTCGGCCTTCGCGAGAGTATACCAGATCAACAAATGCGGTGTAAAGAAGCTGAGCGGCGAGTCGATTTTTCACACGAGAGCCTGAGGACGGACGTGTGGTAGTCTTGCGATGATGCAAGGACCTCCTTTCGATGTGCGCATGGAGCTCGACGGGTGGACTCTCTTCTGGGCCGAGGTCGAACTCGCCGGGGGAGCCGAGGACGAGCTGGCGACGCTTCGCCGACTGGCGGTGGAGCGCGCCCGTGAGCGGCTGAACCCGGAAAGTCTATCGAGCAATCCCGTCGTGAAGTCGATGCGGCTGTTGTTCCGCGCGGCGGGGTGCGATCCGACGCGGTACCGCCCGTCCTCGGAGGCGCTTCTGCGCCGGATCCTCAAGGGGGAAGAGATCCCGGCCATTCACCCGCTCGTCGATCTGAGCAACACGCTTTCCGTGGAACTCGCCGTACCCTGCTGCGTGATGTCCGAGGGCACGTTCGATCCGCCGTTCTCGTTTCGCCGAGGGCGGCCGGGCGAGAGCTACATATCGCTCCGCGGCCCGTTCACCCTCGAGGGCAAACCACTTCTCTGCGACGCGCACGGACCGCTGGATTGTCCGATAACAGGGAACGAAAAGGTGAAAGTGACGGTCGACACGCGCGGCCGGCGGCGTGCTTCTACTTCGCGCCGTACTCCACGAAGTACTGCTCCGTCAGGAAATCGTGCGCCTTGATCGGCTTCAAGCCCGCCTCGGCGAAGTGCCGGTCGAGTTCCTCCCGCGGCGTTTGCTGTTCGGGTGTCGGTCCCCACGGCCGCTCATCCCACGGCTTGGGGATGTAGTCGATGATGACCACCCGGCCTCCGGGCGCGAGGGCCGCGCGGAGCTTCTTCGCGTATTCCGGGTCGCGTATGTAGTGCCAGGTGTCGACCATAAGGATTGTGTCCACGCCGCCTGCGGGGAGCGATGGATCGTCCTTGGGCGCGAGGACGAGCGTGACGTTGCCGAGCCTCTTCTCCGTCAGACGCTTCTGTATGTAGTCGAGCATCTCCTGCCGGATATCGACGGCCCACACGACTCCGTCCGGACCCACCGCTTCGGCAACGGGAATGGTGAAGTACCCCGATCCGGCGCCGACATCCGCGACGCGCTCGCCCGGTTCGAGTGCCAGCGCTTTCATCACTTCCACCGGTTTCTGAAACTCCTGCCGTTCCGGGCGCTCGAGCATCTCGATGTACTGCTGGATCCTTGCCTGCCTGGCCATCGTCTGGAAACGTTCTTCGTCACGGATGCTCGCAAAGTCGCCGTCCTCCTTGAGCTTTGCGAATTCCCAGAAGCCCGCATCGAAGGTTCGCTTCAACCAGACGTAGCACTCCTCCTTGTGGCCCAGCAAACAGTGGAGCGCCGCGATTTTGTAGAGCACGCCCACGTACTGCGGCATGAGGACCTCGTCTATCTGCTCCGCGATCTCGAGGGCCTTCGCGTAGTCTTTGAGCTTGTAGGCGTCGTCGAGCTGGAGTTCGAGTTCGCCGAGCGCCGCCGGCGGTTCTTCCGCCGTTCCAGCGGATGCGGGGCTCACGGAGAGCGTCGCGGCGCCCACCAGACATAACAGTAACTGAGACAAGAAGATGAGTCGTTTCGCCGACTGCATGGCTCCTCCTGGTAATTGGACCCGACCAGCCTCGTCAAGGGCAAGGTGTTGCTGTATAATAGACGGCAACACGTGCTACGGTCGCGTGAATACGATTGTTTCAGAGAACATTCTCTCCGCCGGATGTGACTCGCGATGCTCAAACCGCAAATGCCTTTGCCGCAAAGGCTCCTCAACATGCGTCCGGCGACGCTCCTTGTGTTGAGCTTCCTGGCGGTCATTGGAACCGGGACCGTTCTGCTTCTGCTTCCGTTTTCGACCCGCGGCGGAACGATTCCGTTTGTCGACGCGCTCTTCACTGCGGCCTCGGCGGTGTGCGTGACGGGTTTGACCGTCGTCGATCCGGGGACGTACTTCACGGGCTTCGGACAGGGCGTGATACTCCTTCTGATCCAGATCGGCGGGCTCGGCCTCATGACGATATCCGTGGCGTTGTTCCGTTTGATCGGGAGGAGCATTCCTTTCAGACACCGTATGGTCATGCAGGACGTGTTCGCCCATACGCCGCGGGACGACATCATGAAGATCGTCAAGCACGTCGTTCTTTTCACCGCCTTGACCGAGTTGGCGGGAGCGGTGTTGCTCTTGCTCCGCTGGCGAGGCGACTTCTCCTTTCTCAGAGCGGTTTATCTTTCTGTTTTTCATTCGGTCTCAGCGTTCTGTAACGCCGGGTTCTCGCTCTTTTCGGACAACCTCATGGGTTACAGCGGCGACTTCGTGGTCAATTTTGCGATCTGCGGGCTTATCGTCGTCGGCGGGATCGGGTTCCCGGTTCTCCACGACGTGTATCTCGTGCTGCGCGGACGAAAGGGAAAACGCGGCCGCCTCGCGGTCCAGACGAAAACGGTTCTCGTGACAACGGGCTGTCTCATCGTCGGAGGCGCGATCGTCATCGCGCTGCTGGAAAGGCAGTCGCTTGCCGCAGACTCGTCCGCGGCTCACCGTTTCTGGACTCCGATTTTTCAGTCGATCACGTGCCGAACGGCGGGGTTCAACACCATCGACATAGGCGCGCTCGGTGACGCGACTCTGGCATTGATGATCCTCCTCATGTTCATCGGTGCGTCGCCGGGTTCCACGGGCGGGGGCATCAAGACGACGACGTTCGTCCTCGTTTCGGCGTTCACGTTCAGCCGGATGATGAGACGGCTCCGCGTCAATCTTTTCAAGAGAAGCGTCCCCGACGAAACGGTGGCGAGAGGTGTCGCTCTTGTGCTGTTGTCTCTTGCAGTCATCGCCATCGTGGTTTTTATGCTCCTCATCGGGGAGGCGGGAGACGGCAAAAACGATCCGAACGCCCATCGGCCTCTTCTCTCCGCCCTGTTCGAAACCGTCTCGGCGTTCGGAACCGTGGGATTGTCGATGGGGATCACTGCCGGGCTGACGGCGTGGAGCAAGATATGGATTATCGCGATGATGATCATCGGGCGCGTGGGGATACTCACGTTTTCCTATATCATCGTCAGTTCGAGCGCTCCCAAGGGAGTAGAGTACGCCGAGGAAAGCGTCATGGTTGGATGATAGGAGACCAGCATGAAACGATTTGCTGTCATCGGGCTCGGGAACTTCGGGTTTCACACGGCGAAGGCGTTGTACGAAAGCGGCAACGAAGTCATCGCCGTTGACGCGGACAAGATGCGCGTGCAGGCGATCGGCCCGTATTCGACGGAAGCCATCGTTCTGAACGCCACGGACAAGGTAGCTCTGAGGTCCCTGGGGCTGGAGAACATGGACGCGGTGATCGTGGCGACGGGAACGAACATCAGCAACAGCGTTCTCATCTGTCTCTATCTTCAAGAAATCGGGGTCAAGAGGATCCTCGCCAAGGCGATCGACGAGGATCACGAGACGATACTGAAAAGGATGGGCGCCGCGGAGATCATTCATCCCGAAAGGGATATCGCGCTTCGCGTGGCGAGGAGTCTGTCGAAACCGAATCTGCTCGACTTCATCCCGCTGGCGGAGGGATTCGAGCTGGTCGAGATCGGACCTCCGAGAGAGTTCATCAGCAAGAGCCTCAGGCAGCTGGAGCTCCGGACCAAATACAACGTGTTCGTCATCGCCATACAGGAAACGGTTCCGGAGAACTTCGTTTTTGTTCCCCCTGCGGACTTCGTTCTCAAGGACAGCGACGTCATGATCATGCTGGGTAGGACCGAGGACATCGATCGCATCAAAGGACTCGAATGAACGACGACCGGCGTACGACGAAGAATGAGGGCGATTCCGGGCCGCCCGCTGGCGAAGCCCCCGCATCGCTCCAGATCGACCGCGTCATCGCCGGCGGCGATGGGATGGCCCGCCAGAGCGATGGACGCGTCGTTTTCGTTCCCAGGACCGCCCCCGAGGAGCGAGTGGAGGTCGAGTACACCGAGGAGCACGCACAATGGCTTCGCGCCCGTCTTCTCCGCGTGATCGATCCGAGTCCCCACCGGTGTAAGCCACCCTGCCCGTATTACGACAAGTGCGGCGGGTGCCAGGTCCAGCACATCGATTACGGCACTCAACTCTCCATCAAATCCTCGATTGTCGCCGATTCGCTTCGCCGTCTCGGCCGTTTCGAAGTCGAGATGCCGGAGATCGTCCCGTCTCCTCGCGAGTTCGGGTACCGCAACCGGATTACGCTCGTTCTGCGGCGCCAGGGCGAAGAGACGGTCGTCGGTTACCATCGCTTCGACGATCCTTCGCGTCTCGTTGCCGTCGACCGCTGTCCGCTCGCCGAAGAGCCCCTCAACGATGTGCTCGCGTCCGTACTCCCCATGCTCGGCCGGATCGGGGGGACCGTTTCGCGTAGCCCCGAGCGGCGTCTCACATTTCGTGTGAACTCGGAGGGACGCGTGGGTCTCACGATCGAGGGAGCGAAACGCCCCATCGACATCGATCGCTCGGTGCTCGAGGGCCTCGTTGAAAAAGGACTCGCCGCGGTGTGGATGGTGAACGACAAGGGGTGGATCATGGCGCACGCCGGGGTGGAGACGCTCGACGAACGATGGGAAACCCACACCATACCGCTCGCGGGAACGGCGTTCGTCCAGGTGAACCGCGAAGCAGCGGCGCGTCTCGATACGTATGTCCGCGAACAAAGCGCAGTGAAGCCCGGCGCCCGCGTGGTCGATGCCTACTGCGGTTTTGGTTTGAGAGCGCTCGAGTTCGCGCGGGAAGGCGTGGACGTCGTCGGAATCGACAGCTACCGCCATGCCATCCGCGCGGCTTCGAGTATCGGCGCGACCATGGAGCTCACGGTCCGTTTCATCGCCGATCGTGTCGAGCGCGTTCTCTCGCAGGAACTACCCGCCGATATCGTGATCCTCAACCCGCCGCGGGCTGGTGTCGATCCCGAAGTCGTGAGAGCCCTGATGGATAGACCGCCTGACCGGATCGTCTACGTGAGCTGCGATCCAGCCACTCTCGCACGAGATCTCAAGAACCTCGCGGGCGGCTTCGCGCTCGTTGCGGTGAAGGCATACGACCTCTTTCCTCAAACGGCCCACGTCGAAACGGTTGCGACGTTGACACGCCGCCCGCCGGAGGCGCCCCAGACTCCCGTTTGACGGCCCCCGGTTCTGCTGGTACAATTCCTTGTGGAGCCTCGAAATCCACCTTTGCGTCTGCAGCCGCGGACTCCATCGCGTTTCATCTGGGGGGAAGCGATGATCGGCCAGACGGTTTCCCACTACACGATTCTCTCCAAGCTCGGCGAGGGGGGCATGGGGGTGGTGTACAGGGCGCACGACACCAAACTCGACCGTGATGTTGCGCTCAAGTTTCTTCCCCTTGATCTAACCGAAGATCCGGAGGCGAGAGAGCGCTTCATCCACGAAGCCAAGGCCGCCTCCGCCCTGAGCCATCCCAACGTTTGCACCATTCATGACATCCTGGAACATGACCATCAGATGTTCATCGTCATGGACTTCGTCGACGGGCAGACGCTCCGCCAGAAGAAAGACTCCATCAGCTTCAAGCAAGCGATTGATATCGGAATTCAGGTTGCCGATGGTTTAGCTGCCGCGCACGAGAAAGGTATAGTCCACAGGGACATCAAGCCCGAAAACATCATGATCCGCAAGGATGGCATCGTTCAGGTCATGGACTTCGGGCTGGCGAAGCTGAGGGGCAGGGTTACGCGCCTGACGAAAGAGGGAAGTACGGTTGGAACCGCGGGCTACATGTCGCCCGAGCAGGTGCAGGGTCAGGACACCGACCATCGTTCGGACGTCTTTTCGTTCGGCGTGCTGTTGTACGAGATGCTCACGGGCCAGCTCCCATTCAAAGGGGTTCATGAGACGGCGTTAGCGTATGAGATTGTCAATGTGGATCCAGTCCCGATGTCTTCGACCAACCCGGAGATCAATCCCGATCTCGATGCGATTGTGCTCGACTGTCTGGAAAAAGATCCGCGGGAACGAACTCAGTCGATGGCGCAAGCCTCTCTCGAGCTCAAGCGGTACAAACGGGAATCGAGCCGGCAGCGCGCTAGCCGCGTCACCGCGGTTCGACAGGTCTCCAGACCCTCCGCAGTTTCTCAATCCGCGGAGAGATCCAGTCCTTCGAGGGGGTTTCCTCTCGCATGGATGGCTGCAGCGCTTTTCTTCATCGGGACGGCGGCTTTTGGACTCTTGTACCTCAACCGCCCTTCGACGGAAAAGCAACCTGTCAAATCGTACATTCTCGCCCCGGAGGGTTTCGCACTGGCCTTGCAATCGGGAGGGGCCGGTAAGGGTAATCTGGCGCTTTCGCCGGACGGCAGCATGCTGGCCTTCGTCGCGGCAGATTCGTCGGGGAGGACGCAGCTCATGGTGAGGGCGCTCAACTCACTTACCGCAAGGGAGCTTCCGACGACCCAGGGAGCATCGTACCCGTTTTGGTCGCCCGACAGTCGCTACATCGGATTCTTCCAATCGGGAAAGATGAAGAAGATCGAAGCCTCGGGCGGACCTTCCGTGACCATCTGCGACGTACTCGACGGCCGCGGCGGCTCGTGGAGCCAGCATGGTGTCATCGTCTTTTCTCCAAGCGCCACCGATCCCATTTACCAGGCTCCCGCCGCGGGCGGTCAACCCGCCGTTGTGACGACGCTCGACACAGCCCGGCGTGAAAAGACCCATCGCTGGCCGTGCTTTCTGCCAGACGGCGAGCACTTCCTGTACTTTTCGCGATCGAGCTTCGGAGGCGTCGAGCGGGAAGAGGACGCTCTCGTCGTCGCTTCGTTAGACGGGAAAGTGAACAAACGATTGATGCCTGCCAAAGGCAACGCCGCGTACGCATCCGGCTGCCTGATCTATCTTCGCGAGAAGACCCTCATGGCGCAGCGGTTCGACGCCAGGACACTCGAAGTCACCGGCGAGGCGCTCCCGATAGCAGAAGCGGTCGAATACGATCTTTCGTACAATAACGCGGTCTTCACTGTCTCGCAAAACGGCATCCTGGTTTACCAGGCGGGCACCAAGGAAACGGGATTTCAGTTTGAATGGTTCGACAGGACCGGCAGATCGCTCGGAAAGACCGCAGGACCGG
>CAZYCB010000455.1:0-5254 GCA_964645735.1 uncultured bacterium
GGCCCTGAGTTCGGCCCCTTCTCCCCACCCGATCCCCATCGGAATGAGGCCCACGATCGTCGTGAGCGTCGTCATGAGGATCGGCCGAAGACGCAGGTGGCCGGCGCGGACGACCGCTTCGACCTTGTCGACTCCCGCCGCGCGCAGGCGGTTCACGGAGTCGATGAGAACGATCGCGTTATTGACCACGATCCCCGAGAGAAGGATCGCACCGATGAGAACCATCACGGTAATCGTCGTTCCCGTGACGAGAAGCCCCGCGGCGACACCCACGATGCCGAGCGGGATGGTGAAGAGCACGATGAAGGGGTGGACGAACGACTCGAAAGTCGCCGCCATGACGAGATACACGAGAAAGATCGCGAGCGCCATCGCGAACCAGAGGCTCGCGAAGGACCGCTGCATCTCGCGGTTCTGACCTGCCATCTCCGTCGTCACTCCCGTGGGGGGAGGAATGCGTTCGATGACCGTTTCGATGTCGCGGATCGCGGGACCGAGGCTCCTTTCCCTCAAGTTCGCCGTGATGACGGCGGCTCTCTGCTGCTGCAGACGATGGATCTCCGCGGGACCGCGGTCGAGACGGACGTCCGCGACGGAGAGAAGCCGAATCTGTTCGCCGTTCTGCCCGGGGAGCACGAGGTTCCGGACGTCGTCGACCGAGGCCCGGTTCGCCTCCTGGTTCCGTATGCGGATGTCGATCTGGCGGTCTTCTTGTTTGTAGCGCGTGGGGACGACGCCCTGGACACGGTTCCGAAGCGTCTCCGACAGAACGCCCATGTCGAGACCGAGGCTCGCGAGACGCTCCCTGTCGAAGACCACCTGGATCTCGGGGTTCCCCGCTTCGAGCGAGGAGTGAACGTCCACGAGGCCGGGGATTTCCGTCATCTCGTTCGCCAGATCGAGCGAATAGCTCCGGAGGTCCTCGAGGCTCTCGCCGTAGAGAACGACCTCGACCGGCGTCTTCAAGCTGAAGTACGACGGCCGCCCGAATTTTACCTCGAGGTCGGGGATCGCCTCATACGTCTCGCGAAGTTTTTCCGCCGTCGCGTCCTCCGCCGCCTGGTCGGTCCGGTCTTTCATCACGATATTGAGCTGGCCGAGATACTCCGCCTTCGTATTGAGCGAGAGACCTCCCGCGACGAGGCGGCTTCCCACGGTCGAGTAGTAGTACTCGATTCCAGGATCGGCCTCCGCCGCTTTCTCCATCTCGCCCATCACGCGATCGGTCGCGGCAAGCGAGGTGCCCTCGGGCATGTTGACTTCGTAGAAAAACTCTCCCTCGCTCAAGGGCGGTATGAGCTCCGTTCCGATGAAGCGAACCGAGAAGACCGCCGCGGCGAAGAGCGCGAACCCGATCGCGATCGTCGCCCAGCGACGGCGAAGCGCCCCGCGAACGAAGCGATCGTAAGCGAGAGAGAACCAGCCGAGTGTCATGACGAGGTCTTTCTCCACCGTCGACCGCTTGATGTCATCCTTGCGGACGTCCGAGCCGAGAGCGCTGAGCATCGGGACCACAGTGAGCGCGACGGCGAGCGAGGCGAGAAGGCTGATCGTCACCGTGACCGCCTGGTCCTTGAAGAGCTGTCCCGCGATCCCCTCGATGAAAACGATCGGGAGAAAAACGGCGACCGTCGTTAGCGTCGAGGCGGAGATCGCCGCCGCCATCTCGCTCGTCCCGTCCACGACGGCTTGCGCTCTCGAGACGCCCACGGTTTTCTTGCGGAAGATCGCTTCGAGAACGACGATCGAGTTGTCGACCATCATTCCTATACCGAGAGTGAGTCCGCCGAGAGACATCAGATTGAGCGAGATTCCCATCCGGTACATGACGAGAAACGTCGCGATGATCGAAAGCGGAATCGAGGTCGCGATGATGATCGTGCTCCGAAGTTCGCGGAGAAACGCGAAAAGAACGAGCACCGTGAGAAGGCCGCCGATCAACGCGGCGTCCCGCACTTCATTCACCGCCTGGCGGACGAAATGCGACTGGTCGAAGAGGACCGTCATCGAGTAGCCCGGAGGGAGTTTTCCGCGCCATTCGTCGATCCGTTCGCGAATGACCTGGGAGACCGTGACCGTATTCGCGTCGCCCTCTTTGTAGAGCGCGATCTCGACGCACTCTTTGCCGTCGACGCGCGTGATCTCCTCGCGCTCCTTCGCACCCATTCGCACCACGGCGACGTCCTTGAGCCTCACGATCCCGTTCTCGTTCTGCTGGATGATGAGGTCCGCGATCTCCTCCACCGATTCGAACTCCGCCACCGTTCGTATGAGAAACTGGCTGTCCTCTCCTCTTAGCGCCCCGCCGGGAAGGTTCACGTTCGACACACCCACTACCTGGCGGATGCGGTCGATCGGTATCTGCAGAGCGGCGAGGCGTTCCTGATCGACGTTGATCTGAACCTCGTCCTCGAGGCCGCCCTTGATCTGCGCGGCGGCCACGCCGAGGATCGTCTCGAAATCCGGTTTGATCTTTCTCTCCGCGAGACGGCGGATATCCCCGAGGTTGTCCGGGCCGGCGAGCGCCAGGCGCACGATCGGATCGAGCGATGGATCGTAGCGAAGAACGATCGGGTCTTCCGCTTCTTCGGGGAGGATGAGGCGGTCTAGCTTTTCGCGGACCTCCATCGAGAGAAGGTCCATGTCCGAGCCCCAATCGAACTCGAGCGTCACTTCGGAAACACCCGGACGCGAGACCGAGTGGATGTTCTGAAGGCCTCTCAAGACGCCGACCGCCTCTTCGACCGGGCGGGTGACGAGGTACTCGACTTCCTGCGGCGCCGTGTCGGGGAAATCGGTCTGAACGGTGAGAGAGGGATACGTGATATCGGGAAAGAGTTCGAGCGCGAGACGCTGGTAGCCGACGAAACCGAAGATCGCGATCGCGAGGGAAAACATCACGACCGTCACGCGCCGGCGGACGCAGAGCGCGATGAACGACCGCATCACGAACCTGCCTGTGGCTTACGGTCGGTGCGGAGGGTGTCCGTGGCGGCTTTGCCTTCGTCCTTCGGGGCGCTGCGCGCCGAGTCAGGCGGGGCGGCGTTCGCTCCGCCGGTTGCGTCTTTGCCGGCGACGGCTTTGTCTTTGTCTTCCGGGGCGTTCGAGCCCGGCGCGTCTTTCCCGACGACCTTGATCGCCGAGCCGTTTTTGAGCGACCGCTGCCCTTTGACGACCACCCGGTCGCCATCGGCGACGCCGTTCAGGATCTCCGCGTTCGCATCGTCCTGGAATCCTACCTCGACGACACGCCTCTCCGCGGTGCTGTCCCCGGCGACGTAGACCACTTGGTCCCCCCGGTCGGTGAACACGGCGATCTTCGGTACGATCGTGCTCGTCTCGTGGCGCTCGGTCACGATGCTCACCTCGGCGAAATCGCCCGGGCGCGTGCCCTGCGGGTACGACGGGATCTCGATCGTCACCTTGATCGTCCCGCTCGCCGGGTCGATCACGGGGCTCACGAGCTTGATTCGTCCTTCGAGACGTTCTTTGTTGCTGTCGAGGACGAGCTTCACCGGTTGATTCGGCTGCAGGCGCTTGAACTCCTTCGAGGGCACGTGGACGACCGCAAGAAGCGGATCGAAATCCGAGACGACGAAAAGCGCCGTCCCCGCGCTCACGTTCTGTCCCACATCGACGAGACGGCGGACGACGCGCCCCGTGAACGGCGCGCGGACGGTCGTGTACGAGAGGTCCAGACGGGCGAGTTCCTCGGCCGCTTCCGCTGCCTTGAGCTCGTTGCCGGTCGCTTCGAACTCCTGCGCGGAAACGAGCTGCTGCTCGAACATTCCGTTCATGCGGTTGTGCCGGTCGAGGAGGCTCGACTTGTTCGCTTCGGCCTGCTGGAGTCTCAAGCGATATTCCCCGGCGTCGATTTGAAGGAGCGCGTGACCTTTCTGAACGATGTCCCCCTCCTCGCATCCCAGCGACTCGATCACACCGGTGATGCGGGCGAGGATCTCGGCTTCCTTTTCGGCTTCGAGGGTCGCGGTCGCTGTGTAGTAGCTCGCGATCGGACCCACGCGGGCGGGATCGACCGCCACGGGGACCGCGGGCTGCTTCGGATCCTGCCGGTTGCCGTTCTGGCTCGCGGCCTGGGCGGGGCGTCCCTGGCCCGAGGCGCCTCCGTTGCCGCCTTTTTTGCCACAGCTCGCCGCCGTGAGGGCGAGGGTCAGCGTCGTGGCAGATATAATGACAAGCGTCGCGAGGCCGCCGAATGATGACCGTCCTGTGTATAACTTCCAGCGGGGCAATGGCTGGGACAAAAGACGCGGCCGTGGCGTTTCCATTGTGGGCGACATGTTGTGCATCCTTCGCGGACGAGTGATGACTGGGTGTTGCCGTCTGGCGGAATCCCGGGGCTCGGCTCCCGTGGGGCGGGAGGGCCCGGGTCGCTACCTTGTTATGTTGTTTACGAAAACGGCAGTTGCGGGTTCCACGTAATCTTGGGGGATCGGGGGGCGAAAAGCAAGGGGGAAGGGGTTGGGAGCCTTAGGGCGTCGGTGGTTGACCCGTTGCTTGCCGCGCCGTAGAATTCACCGCGTTGCTCATAACGGGGGGGGTACGTCGTTCCGACTGTTGACGCAGCAGTGGCAACGGACGACAAGGACCAAATCCTATGAACCATAGCGAAATCGTCAGTTTCATCTGGGGCGTCGCGGACTTGATCCGCGACACCTTCAAACGCGGCAAGTACCAGGACGTCATCCTGCCGCTCACCGTCCTTCGTCGCCTCGACTGCGTGCTCGCGCCTACCAAACAAAGAGTTCTTGCCAAGCAGGCTGAACTCAAAGGCAAGAAGCTCGAGAACCTCGACCCCCAGCTTCGGAAAGCCGCGGGCTTTGCCTTCTACAACACCTCGCGCTACGACTTCGAGAAGCTCCTCGCCGACGCGCCGCACATCGCGGCGAACCTGCGGAACTACATCGCCGGATTCAGCGCGAACATGCGGGAGGTGCTGGAGAAATTCGATTTCGACAACACGATAAGCAAGCTCGACGAAGCGGGGCTCCTCTTCCAGGTACTCGAACGGTTCAAGAACGTGGACCTCCACCCGGACAAGGTCGATAACCCCACCATGGGGACGATCTTCGAGGAGCTCCTCCGCAAGTTCAACGAAGCGCTGAACGAGAACCCCGGCGAGCACTTCACGCCCCGCGACGTCGTTCACCTGATGGTCGATCTGATGCTTTCCGGCGACGAGGCCCGAATCCGCAAGAAGGGCGTGGTCCGGACCGTGTGCGACCCCTGCTGT
>CAZYCB010000456.1:0-2016 GCA_964645735.1 uncultured bacterium
CTTCATTCCTACATCCCTCCCTTCGGCGAGCCAGAATCCGGCGGCAACACGGGCGGCTTGACATCGGGAACCGGTCCCGTCAACGCCTCGAGGAACGCCACGAGGTCCTTCTTTTCTCCCTGCGTCAAATGGAGCGGGAGCATCATGGGGTCGAGGTTCGGGTTCTGGATGCCGCCTCTGTCGTAGAGTTCCACGACGTCCATGAGCGTCTTCTCGGCGCCGGTATGGAGATAGGGATGAGTCTGAGCGACGTTTCTCAAACCCGGTGTTTTGAACTTCCCGCGGTCGTGGGGGTCTTTCGTCACTTCTTCGCGGCCGATGTCGGGCTGGTCGCCGTCCTGGCCCACGCCGAGATTGTGAAAAGACTGGTCGGAAAACACGGGCCCGCTGTGGCACGGGCTGCAGTGCCCCTTTCCATTGAAAATCGCCATGCCTCTCACCGCCGCAGGGGACATCGCTTTCTTGTCGCCGGCGAGATAACGGTCGTACGGCGAGGGACCGGACACGATGGTCCGTTCGAAAGCAGCGATGGCCTTGGCGATCCCGTCGGTGTTGACATCGGTTCCAAAAACCTGCTGGAACTGTTCCGTGTACCCGGGGATCGCGTTTAGCTTGCGGACGACGTTCTCGAGCGTCTCGCCCATCTCGATCGGGTTGTGGATCGGGCCGAGCGCCTGCTCCTCGAGCGAACCCGCGCGCCCATCCCAGAATTGGAAGGTCATGTACCCCGAGTCGATGATCGTCCCGGAGTTCCGCCCGCCCACTTGCCCCCCGATCCCCGTATCGGTGGCGTTGTGATTGGCCCACCCCGCTGCGGGATCGTGACACGTCGCGCAGCTGATCGTGTTATCCGCAGAGAGCCGCGGATCGAAGTAAAGCTGGGCGCCCAGCCTCACCTTGGCGTCGGTCTGCGGATTGTCGGCTGGGACGGGCATGGGAGGCGGGGAAGTGTTGGCGAGAAACTGACCCTGCGCTGCAGTGGATGCCGGCGACAGGATCACGATCGCGCCCGCCGCGGCAAGAAGAGCGAGCAGCGCAAGGCACGGCAATACGACCCGTCTCATAGTCACACTCCTTCCGGCAAAAAAGTGTTGGAGCCGTCTTCGCCACGTCGCGAGGGCGGACGGCTCAGTCCGTGTTCTCCGATAAGTAATTCTGTATCCCCATCTGCTTGATCTGGTCGAGCTGGGCCTCGATCCAATCGATGTGGCTCTCCTCGTCCACGAGGTTGGCTTCGAGGAGTTCACGAGTCCCGTTATCGCCGACTTCGACCGCGAGCTTGATGCCGTCGTTGTAGGCGGCGATGGCGGGGCTTTCGGCCGCCCAGTCATTGGCGAGCTGGTTTTCGACACGGGCGCCGATGGTGATTTTGTTCAGGGTGCTGACAACGGGCAGCCCCTCTAGAAAGAGAATCCGCGCGATGAGCTTTTCCGCGTGCTTCATCTCGTCGATAGCGCGCTTCTCGATCGCCTTGTGGAGGCGCTCGTACCCCCAGTTCGAGCACATCTCGGAGTGCACGATGTACTGGTTGATGGCGGTCAGCTCATCCGCGAGCAAAGCGTTGAGCGTCTTTATGATTTTCTTGTTGCCTTTCACGATCAGAATCCTCCTTCACGTTTCGTGTCGACGGAAACCGGCCGCGTCGGCCAGGATGACACGGAGTATACCCCAACAAGCGGTCGCGGCAAAATAAAAGCGAAAAGAGAAACTATTTCGGCGCAGATCCGGAAATCCACCCCGCGATGTCCGCGATCACCGTCTCGGCCACGTGGCCCTCGCGTCCGTACTCCGCGGGAGTGGCCTTGCCTTCGCCCTCGGCGAAGAGATGGTTGAGGTTCGGGTAGAGCTTCAGCACCACGTTCGCACGCGAGCCGAGAGCCGCTTTCCATCCCTCGAAGTCGACGCTCGTCACCTGGTAGTCGCGCCCGCCCTGGAGGATGAGCATCGGCTGTTTGACTTTCTTCGCGGCCTCCGCCGGGTTGCAGCCGCGAAGATCGATCCAGTAGGCGGCGGGGA
>CAZYCB010000457.1:0-2120 GCA_964645735.1 uncultured bacterium
TACTTGTGGAACTCCACCGTACGAGGAGAGATCTCCAGCGCCTCACCGATTTCTTTCGCCGAATGGCCTTCGGCGAGCAGCTGCAGTATCTGCCGCTGCCGGGGCGTGAGCGATGCCACGGGATCGCTCGCCTTTTCGGGCTCGCGTTTCATGTCCTGCAACAATTCTCCCGCCAGCGCGGGAGTCACGTAGGTCTTGCCTTCCAGGGCTGCGCGAATGGCGGTGACCAGTTCGGCCGGGGCCGAGTGCTTGAGCACGTAGCCCAGAGCGCCGGCATCGAGTGCGCGCCGCACGTAGGCCACTTCCTGGTGCATGGTGAGGACCACTACCCGCACATCCTTGTCGTGCTCCTTGAGCTGCGCCAGCGCGTCGATGCCGTTCAGGTGCGGCATGGTGATGTCGGCCACGATGACATCGGGCTGGAGCTTCTTCGCCGCTTCGAGCAGGGCGCGGCCGTCCTCGACCACGCCCACAAGTTCGAACTCGGGAGCGAGCAGGCTCTTCACGCCTTCGGCGACGATACGATGGTCGTCGGCCAGTAACACGCGCGGGCGTTCAGAAGCTTTCATGATGCCTCTTTCTTCAATGGCACCCAGGCCATAACGGTCGTGCCCTGGCCTGGGGCGCTCTCGATGTCGAGTTCGCCTTCGAGCAAATGGACTCGTTCCCTCATGCTCGTAAGACCGAGGGTTCGCCGGTCACGCTGCAGCGCGGGATCGAAGCCGGTGCCGTCATCGCGAACGGCCACCTGCAACCCGCCGTCGTGCACCCGCGCCGACACCTCCACCGCGCGAGCGTTGGCGTGACGAGCCGCGTTTCTCAACGCCTCCTGCGCTACGCGAAACAAGCACAGAGCCGCGTCACGGGGGACCGATTCGGGGACCTCGCGCAGCTTCACCTCCACAGGGAGGGATTGTTGCCGGGCGAACCGTTCGCATTCGGCCTTGAGCGCTTCGACCAGACCAAGGTCTTCCAGCACCGAAGGATGCAACCGGTATGAAAGGGCGTGGACGTCCTCGCTCAACCGTGCCAGACCCTCCCGTATCTCGCGCATGGTTTGGCCCAACGGAGAGGCCGGAATCAGCCTTTCGACTCGTCCGGCATCGATCGCCAGACGAGCCAGGCGCTGCGTCACGTCGTCGTGGAGCTCGCGCGCCAACCGCGCCCGTTCTTCCTCGTATGCGTTGATCAACCGCCCGCTAAGCTCGCGGGTGGCTTGCTCGGTCTGCTTGCGCTCCGAGATGTCGAGCGACACCCCCATCAGACGATCGGGTTCTCCCGACGCCTTGCGTCGCACGCTGCCGCGCGAGGAAATCCACCTCACGCTCCCCTCGGGCAGAACGATCCGGTATTCGATCCGGCCCTCGTCGTCTGACCGCACGGCTGCTTGCACCGATTCCTGGATCAGGTCGCGATCCTCCGGATGGACCGCTTCCAGGAACCGGTCGAACGTCACGGTTTCGTCCGCGGAAAAACCAAACAACCCCCGGGTTTTCTTGGTGACCCAGTAACACCGGGTGTCAAGATCCAAACTCCACAGACCCGCGCCGGCTGACTCCGCCGCCAGCTTCAGCCGCTCCTCGCTCTCGCGCAAGGTTTCGTCCAAGCGTCTCCGGGCAAGTGCGTTGGCGAATATCTGAGCGATCAGGCGCAACCGTTTCACGATCTCGTCCGGCCAGGTGCGTTCCTCCCGCACGGTATTGAAGGACAAGGCACCGATGGGCGGCCCTCCCCCTGTCGAGAGCGGGATCGTCAACGAAGTCTTGATGCCGAAGTGCCGCCAGACCTCCTGATCGCGGGCCGCCTCCGGCGGCAGATCCCCTACGGATGACACAACAACCAATTTGCCGACCGCCAGTTGTTCCTGGCACCAGGGGAAATACTCGCTCCCATCCATGGGCTCGGGAAGCGAAGGGCCTCCCAGGGGTCGATAGAGATGGGTCAGCGTGAGAAGGTGCGGGTTCTCGGCCGACGATTGCCAAAGCGCAGATAGATCCAGCCCGAGACATTCACATACGCGGCGTTGGGCGTCTTCGATTTCGCGGTCCAGCTCGCCGGAGGGTACGTTCACGAACTTCGACGAGATATGGGCCAGAAGCGTCTCGAAACGCAGGCGCGCT
>CAZYCB010000458.1:0-2360 GCA_964645735.1 uncultured bacterium
CGCGTCGCGGCTCTCCTACTTCCTCTGGAGTTCACCTCCCGACGATGCCCTGCTCGAGGCGGCGCGGGCGGGCGAACTTGAGAACCCGGAGGGGCGTGCTGCTCAGGTCGACCGGATGCTCGCCGATCCCCGGTCGCGCGAGTTCGTTGCTGCCTTCGCCCACCAGTGGCTGGGCCTCGAGCGGCTCGACTTCTTCCAGTTCAACGACAAGCTCTATCCCGATTACGACCTAGCCACCAAGGCGTTTTCCAAGCAGGAGATCTTCGAGACGATCGGCCTCCTGATCCGGGAAGATCTGAGCCTGAAAAATCTGCTGGCGAGCGACTTCGTCGTCGTCAACGACGTGTTGGCCCGGTATTACGGTCTCGATGGCGCTCCGGACGACGAGTTTCGCAAGGTGAATCTGCCCGCCGGATCGCCACGCGGTGGGCTGCTCGGAATGGCCGCGGTCCTCGCCATGGGAAGCAATGGCGAACACACCAGCCCCGTTGAACGCGGTGCCTGGGTGCTGCGGAAACTCCTCCACGATCCGCCCCCCCCTGCCCCGCCCAACGTGCCGCAGTTGACGAGGCTCGAGGGCAAACTGCTCACCAGCCGTGAGCGGGTCAGGCTCCACCAGGAGGAGCCGCAGTGTGCCTCGTGCCACCGGCGGATCGATCCGATCGGCTTCGGGCTTGAAAACTTCGATACCGTCGGCATCTGGCGGAAGAAGGACTCCTACGAAAAACAGGGCGTCGGCAAGAAGGAGTGGGAAATCGATCCGGCTGGGAAGCTCCACGGTGGCCCGGCATTCAAGGATTTCTACGAACTGCGGGAGATCATCGCCTCGAAGCCCGAGGCTTTCGCGACCGGTTTCACCGAGTCCCTGCTCGAATACGCCCTCGGCAGGCCCGTCGGCTTCTCCGACGAAGATCTCGTGAAGGCGATCGTGAAGCGGGCCGCCGACAAGGATTTCTCAGTCCGGGAGTGTATCCATTCCGTCGTCCAGAGCCGCGCGTTTCGCACGAAGTGAGTCAGGAAGAGCACCACGGAGCAAGCCACCATGTTCACAGCATCCTCCCGCCGCCGGTTTCTGAAATCCGCCGGCACGCTCCTGGCCCTGCCGTCGCTCGAGTCGATCGGTTCCAGGCGGTTCGCCCGGGCCGCAGCGGCCGCTGCCCCGCCGAAGCGGATGGTGTGCCTCGGGATCGGCTACGGCGTGACCGAGGAGACCTGGATGCCGAAGGTCACCGACGTCGGCTCCGGCTATACGCTGCCGGAGGGGCTCGCGCCCCTGGCCCGCCACAAGAGCGACTTCACGATCGTGCAGGGCTGCTCGCACAAGTTCGCAAACAACCCGCATGGCGGCAGCACGTTCTGGCTTACGGGGGCAAATCCCTTCGGTGCCGCGGGCCAGAGTTTTCACAACTCGATCTCCATGGATCAGGTCGCGGCCGCGAAACTGGGCCAGGACACGCGGTTCACTTCGATCCAGTTGAACGCCAGCGAGCCCGGCATGGATGGTCCCGGCCACGGCACGGGGCTGTCGCTCGCGTGGGATCACCGTGGCAAGCCGATGGCCGGGTTCAATAGTCCCGTGATCGCTTTCCACAAGCTCTTCTCCGCCGAAGATACGCCGCTGGAACAGCGACAAAAACTGCTGGCGGAGAAGCGGAGCGTGCTGGATGCGGTGCTCGAAGACGCGAAGAGCGTCCAGCGGGGACTCAATGCCGCCGACACCGACAAGCTCGACGAGTATTTCCAGGGCGTCCGCGACATCGAAACCCGGCTCTCGAAGGAAGAGCGTTGGCTCGGCGAGCCGAAGCCGAAGTCGCCGCTGCCGGAACCCGGCGAAGGGCTCGTCGGCCGCGAAGAGGTCTTGCTCATGTATGACCTGATCGTGGCTGCGCTCAAGACCGACAGCACCCGTGTGCTTACCTTCCGTCAGCCGATCCAGCACCTGCTCACGAGCGTCGGCATCAAGGTGGCCGCGCACGACATGAGCCATTATGCCCCCGGGCCGCGGATGGA
Source organism: uncultured bacterium (assembly GCA_964645735.1). GTDB lineage: Bacteria > Krumholzibacteriota > Krumholzibacteriia > WVZY01 > WVZY01 > CAZYCB01. The sequence goes on from CAZYCB010000458.1 coordinate 2,011, forward strand.
GGCCTCGAAGCACCGCGACAGGGTGCAGGGAGAGATGCTCGCCACGCTGATCGACAATCTGAAGAGCACAAAGGAGACCGACGGCTCGAGCCTCTTCGACCACACCACCCTCGTCTTCGGGAGCAACCTCCGCTCAATCCACTACCTCGACAACTGCCCGACGCTCCTGGCGGGCGGCGGTGCCGGCATCAGGCTCGGCCAGCACCTCGCGATGCCGAAGGGCACGCCTCTTTGCAACGTCTGGCTCACGCTGCTCAAGGGCACCGGGATCGACGTCGGGTCGCACGGCGACAGCACGGGCATCGTCAAGGAACTGGTGGGCTGACGCCACTGAGTCCTTTCGCCCGTGT
>CAZYCB010000459.1:0-6175 GCA_964645735.1 uncultured bacterium
AAAGGCCATGGACTTCATTCAGGACGAGTCGTTCACGCTCTCGGCCAGGGTTAGATCCGATTGGATCGCGCTCAACGGCAACTCGTCGACGCCGTTGTCGCCGGAATTCGGTCTGTGGAAGTGTTTCGACGGCGACACGACGACAGCGTGGAAATCGCCGCTATCCGGGAGCGGCGGCGCGGCATTCATCGAACTCTCGGCGCCGTTCGGAGTCCAGCAGGGGACTCTCACCCTCTTTACGCTCGCGACCGACGAGCCCCGTGGGTGCACGGTATTCGCCGACGGAAAGCAAGTCACACAGATAGAAATCCAGCCCGTGGCCGGCCGTCAGGTGATGGCGCTCGGGGCAGGTGCGAGGGGTGCGAAGAAAGTTCGTCTCGAATTCACGTCGGCCCACGGAAACGGGAACGCCGTGGCTGTCGCCGAGGTCGGGATCAACTGACGGGCTGCATTTCGGCGTCGGCTGGATCGGCTGTTTCCGCGGTCACGATCTCGAGGAAGACCTCCGCGACAACCGGATCGAAACTCCGTCCGGAGAACCGCCTGATCTCATCGAGGGCATCCGCCTTGGGCATCGCTCTTCGATAGGGCCTGTCCGAGGTCATCGCGTCGTACGAGTCGGCCACCGCGAGGATTCGCGACATCAGGGGGATCTCCTCTCCCTTGAGGCCGTCCGGGTACCCTGAGCCGTCCCACGCCTCGTGGTGGTGAAGGATCAGCGGCACGATGGGGTGCATTTCTCCGAGAGCCTTGAGCATCGAAGCCCCGACGGTGACGTGGTTCCGGATTTTCTTGAGCTGTTCGTCGCTGAGCTTGCCCTCGTAGTTGAGGAGTTCGTCGGGAATCCCGATTTTCCCGATGTCGTGGAGCATCGCCGCGAGATACAGCTCGTGCTTTTCCTTGGACGTGAGCCCGAACTTCTCGGCGACGGCGAGCGCGTAGCGGCTCACCCTCGCGGAGTGTCCGCTCGTGTACTTGTCCCTCGCTTGAATGGCGCGGATGAGCGTTTCGACGGTGTTGTAAAAAAGATTCCTCAGATCGTCGTAGAGTCTCGCGTTGTCCAGCGTCGTGCCCGCCTTTGAGGCCATCGCCGAGAGGAGGGCGAGATCGTCCTTCGTGTACAAGTTGGATTTGTCCGTGGAATCGACGTAGATGATTCCCAACACTTTGCCGCGGTTCACCAGCGGAGCGCACATCGCGCTCCTCACTTTGAGGTCGCCTATGCTTCGCGAGTGGATGAACCGTTCGTCTATGAGGGCGTCTCCCGAGAGGAGCGATTCCTTCTGGGCGACGGCGGCGTTGAGGATCGTTCTGCTGACGACGATCTCGGTGTCGCTCGCGATCGAATCGGGCGCACGGCGCACGTAGGGGACGAGGGCGCCGGTCTCCCGATGAATGAGAAAGATGTACCCACGGGACGCCGGGATGACATCGAGTATGAGATTCATGAGGTTGTCGAGCAGCTGACCGAAATCATCGATGTCGCGTGTGATCCGGTCCGCCTTGTAGAGAACCTGGAGCACCTTCTGCGACCTCTCGGGGTCGGCCGTGCGCGATCCTTCGATGAGGCCGCTGATGGTCAGCTCTTCCGTAGGGTTCCTGAGGGCAACGGCGCTCTCGCGGGGAAACGACGTGTCGACGGAAACGGGCAAGTCCAAGGGCGCCCTTACCTCGCGGATGGGGACGGGGGCGGCTTCCACCAGTATGTCGACGTTGGCGACGGTGATCCTGTCCCCGGGCGAGATTTTCGCCTTCTTGACCCGCTTGCCGTTGACGAAAGTGCCGTTCGTACTGTCGAGGTCTTGAACGTAGTGGCCGCCGTTCTCGGCGACGAGGACCGCGTGGAATCGCGACACGGCGGAGCTGCGAATCGGGAGCTTGTTTTCCTTGTCTCGGCCCACGGTGAAGGGGAGCCCCTGCTCCGCGACCGACAGCCAATTCTCTTTCCCGGGGCCGTGGACGATTCGAAGGTGCAGCATCCGCTCGCTCCTCACAAGCTGCAAGAAAATTTGGGGGTTGGCGTCGCTCGCGAGCGGCTTGCAAGAATCAGGTCAATCGGCGGCCGCGGCGAGAACTCGACGACAACTTGTTTCGCAGCTTCGAGTTTTTGCGCGCCCGAGCGGACGGACGATACGTTCCTCGATACTCCCATATGTAGGGCATACCGGAACAGCTGCCCTATATATTGTATATTTTAGTCGAAAAGATGCTTGTCTTTTTTTGGACGGAATGCAGAATGAGAAGTCGCCGCAATTGAATCGTTGGGGTTCGAATCGAATATTACAAATGGCAGCCGAATCCAGAGGAACCAATATGAGACTGACTGAGAATGCCGTAAGGGTGCTTCGCAATCGTTACCTGCGAAAGGACGCCGACGGTCAGGTGCTGGAGACGTACGACGAGATGTTCCGGCGCGTGGCGCGGAGCATCTCCGAGGCGGAGCTCACCTACAGCACGAGCGAGAAGAACAGGGAGGTCTGGGAGGAAGAGTTCTACAACATTATGACGAACCTCGAATTCTTGCCCAACTCGCCGACGCTGATGAACGCGGGGACCGACATCCAGCAGCTCGCCGCGTGTTTCGTCCTTCCCGTGGGTGACTCGATGGAGTCGATTTTCGAATCGGTTAAACACGCCGCGCTCATACACAAAAGCGGGGGCGGGACGGGGTTTTCGTTCTCGCGCCTCAGACCGAAGAACGACGTGGTCCGGAGCACGAAGGGCGTGTCGAGCGGCCCGATCTCCTTCATGGCGGTTTTTGACGCGGCAACCGAGGCGGTCAAACAGGGTGGCCGACGCCGGGGCGCCAACATGGCGATCCTGAGGGTGGACCACCCCGATATCATGGAGTTCATCACGTGCAAGACCAAGAATGACCGCCTAACCAATTTCAACATATCCGTGGCGATTACCGAGGATTTCATGAAAGCGGCGATGGCCGACGCGGAGTACGATCTGATCAACCCCCGATCGGGAAAGCCGGACGGGAGGCTCTCCGCATGGAAGGTCTTTCAGGCCATCGTCGAGTCCGCGTGGCGAAACGGTGAACCGGGGATCGTGTTCATCGACCGGATCAACCGGGACAATCCGACTCCGCGCATCGGGGACATCGAGAGCACCAACCCGTGCGGAGAGCAGCCGCTGCTCCCGTACGAGTCGTGCAACCTCGGCTCCCTCAACCTCAAGACTGTGGTCGGCGGCGACAACGGCGACGCGTACATCGACTACGACAAGCTCGCCAAGAACGTGCGGACCGCCGTCCGGTTTCTCGACAACGTGATCGACATGAGCCGGTATCCCATCGATGAGATCTCGCGGATGACCAAAGCCAACCGCAAGATCGGTCTCGGAGTCATGGGATTCGCGGATATGTTGATCCAAATGGGGATCCCCTACGACTCCGACAAGGCCGTGGCGACGGCGGAAGACGTCATGCAGTTCATACAATCCCAGTCCAAGGCGGTCACGCAGGAGCTCGCCGAGGAACGCGGGGCGTTCCCGAATTTCACGGGGAGCATCTACGACGTACCGGGCGCGAAGCCCTGCCGCAACGCCACCACGACGACGGTCGCGCCGACGGGAACGATCAGCATCATCGCGAACTCGTCGAGCGGGGTCGAACCGATCTTCGCCATCGCTTACGTCCGGAACGTGATGGAGAACGACGAGCTCGTCGAGGTGAATCCCCTTTTCAACGAGATTGCGCAGCGCGAAGGGTTCTACAGTGAAGAACTCATGAAAAAGATCGCCAAGGTGGGGACCGTTCGGGACATCGAGGAAGTTCCCGAGCGGTGGAGGCGGATCTTCCGCTGCGCTCATGATATCACTCCGGAAGCCCACGTCCGCATGCAGGCGGCGTTTCAGAAGCACACGGACAACGCCGTGTCCAAGACGGTGAACTTCCCGCAGGACGCCCGCGCGGTGGACGTCGAGGAGGTTTTCGTCCTCGCGTACCAGCTCGGGTGCAAGGGCGTGACGATATACCGCGATGGGACGCGCGAAGCGCAGGTCCTGAACATCGGCGGTGTCAACCGGCGCGAGACGGGCGAGTACCGCGTTCCCCGCAAGCGCCCCGGGGCCCTCGAAGGCAAGACTCGCAAGAAGCCGACGGGATGCGGGAACCTCTACGTGACGATCAACGACGACGGGAGCGGCCCGTTCGAGCTCTTCGCGCAGATCGGGAAGGCCGGCGGATGTGCGGCGTCGCAGGCCGAGGCGATCGGGCGTCTGATATCGCTCGCGCTGCGCGCCGGCGTGGATCCCAGCTCCATCGTCAAGCAGCTCCGCGGCGTCCGTTGCCCGTCGCCCGCGTGGGAGGAAGGGAAGCTCGTGCTTTCCTGCGCGGATGCGATCAGCAAGGCCATCGAAGAGCACCTCGCCGATGGGAAGCACCACAGGCCCGAGGACCTCTCGTTCGCCGAGGAATCTCTCAGCAACCGTCTCGCGGGACTTTGCATCGACTGCGGGAGCCCGCTCGAGTTCGACGGCGGGTGCAACGTGTGCCGGATGTGCGGCTATTCGAGATGCGGCTAAGGGCAAGGCCGAACGTTAGCGAAAAACGGGGCGCCGTCGGCGCCCCGTTTCGTTTTCAGCCTGCTGACACTCCCGCTAGTGGACGGTCCATTTCTCCAAGAGGGTCCGCCACAAACCCGCGGCGGCGTAACGGAGCGCCACGCTCAGCGCGAAGAGACCCGCCCCGATGTACATGTAGCGCCGGAGACGCTCCCAGTCCTCCACGCGCTTCTCTATGTGAAAGAACCTCTCGAACACGAACGCGCTCATCGGGACCAGGAGAAATGCTCCGGCGATGAAGAGGGCGAGCTGCCAGATCGGAATCGCGACGAGCCCGATCTGGAAAATGTTGAACCCGTGACGGCAGACGAAGAGCGTCGCACACGCCGCTCCGCCCAGGGCGACGCCTGCGATGATAAAGCCGAGCAATCCGCCGCTCGCGACGGACGCCACGAGAAACGCGAACATCCCCCAGAGAAGGTATTTGACATCCGCCGGTGGCGACGCTCCCTGTGTTTGAATCCACATTTCCATGGCTCGCACCGCCTCGCCGGACATCGGCAGAGCAGCGCCTAGCCGGCCGGGAAGGAACACGCCCAGAGCGAGGAGCGAGAGGAAAAGGGTGACAGCCCACCGGAAGACGAGCACGACCGCTGAGCGGTGATCGTTGCGTCTCATCGTGCCGTAGAAGAAGGGGAAGATCGCCGCGGCAAAGAAAACAGGCGAGATCACACCGATGCCGACAACGACCGCGATGACGGCGCTCGCGATCGTCGCGGCGACGATCCTGTTCCCGGGTTTTTCGGGCGGGCTGGAGAGCCGTCGTGCAGCGCTCCCGCCGGGTGCTCTCGGAACTGTCCTGGGCGGAATCTTCTCCGCGTCTGGTTTCAACGAATCCTCCCTGTTATCGACATGAGCGGCAGGTGCGTTGCCGCGACATCCCTCCGCGCTCTCCTCCCGGACCGTTCGCTCCCTTCCGGCGTTTCGCCGGAGCGGTCACGGTGCGCCCCACCGCCTGTTATATAAGAACACAGGGAGTTCCGCCACACCTGATTGCACCCTCCCCCACGAACGACGGCCGAAGGAGAGAGCGGCCGCGTGTGTCGGCTCGGGCGCCGGACGCCTGTCGGCTCGCCCGTCGACGGCGAAAGACGGGTCGCGGGTGAAAAGCGCCTTGTTCTAATTCGTGCTGGCGCGTTATGACCAAGAACGAACGGCGGTTGCGCCGGTCGGAGGGCGGTGGTAGACTCCCGTCACTCGGACGACGGTCACACCTCATACGTCGCGCATGTCCGAAAGAAGAATCGTCATGAAGAAAGTCGTTTTCGCCGCGCTCACAGCGGCGGTCATCCCAAGTGTGGATCGACAACATGGGAACGGGGATCATGTACGCCGAAGGTGAATTCAAGACGATGGAAATCACGTACACGCGCATGTAGCGCGTTCCTTCAGGGGGGAAGCATGATTCCGAAAAGCACTTTGGCCATTGCTTTTCTCGTGTGCGCTCTTCTCGTTCCACGTGCGGCCTCGTGGGCGCAGTCCGAGGAGCAAAGCGCTCTGTGGCCAAAGATCGAACCCTTCGACACCGGATATCTCGAGGTCTCCGGCATGCACGAGATCTACTACGAGCTTTGCGGCAATCCGGAGGGCACTCCCGTCTTCG
>CAZYCB010000460.1:0-2085 GCA_964645735.1 uncultured bacterium
CTCGAATTGACAAAAACGTCCGTGCGGGTTATAAAGGGGTTTCGACACGACCTGAAAAAGGAGGTCCGACGTGGTCGATTTTCAGCTGACCGAAGAGGAGCTGGCTCGCCAGGAACTCGCGCGCAAGTTCGCTGAGACCGAGATGAGGCCTGTTGCGGCGAAGTACGACCAAAGCCACGAGTTTGCGTGGGACGTGATCAAGAAAGCATTTCAAGCCGGATTCTTGAGCTGCAGCATACCCAGCGAGTACGGCGGTGGGGGATTGTCGGCGCTCGATACGGCCATCGTGAGCGAGGAACTCGCCGCGGGATGCGCGGGTCTTTTCACGAGCATGATGGCGAACTCGCTGGCCCTTACGCCCATCGTTCTCTTTGGAACGGAGGAGCAAAAGAAGAAGTTCCTCACGCCCTTCTCGAAAGAACCGATCCTTGCCGCGTTCTGCCTGACGGAGAGGGAGGCAGGGTCGGATGCGGGAAGCGTCAAGACCACGGCGATCAAGCAGGGTTCCGACTACGTGATCAACGGATCGAAGTGCTTCATCACGAACGGCGGAGTGGCCTCTCTGCATATCGTCTTCGCGACGACCGACAGGGATAAGGGGACGCGGGGGATGAGCGCCATCGTCGTTCCGGCCGACACGCCCGGGGTTCACGTCGGCAAAGTCGAGGACAAGATGGGGCACAGGGCCTCCAACACGTCGGAGCTTTTCTTCGAAGACGTGAGAGTTCCCCAGTCGAACCTCCTCTCCAGGGAGGGTTTGGGATTCGTCGTCGCCATGAAGACGCTCGACAAAGCCCGCGCGAGCGTCGGTGCGGCGGGCGTGGGGGTCGCGTGGTACGCGTACGAGTACTGCCTGCAGTACACGAAGGCGAGAAAACAGTTCGGGAAGCCCATCAGCGCTTTTCAGCACATCGCGTTCCAGCTGGCCGACATGGCGATGCAGATCAACGCCGCCCGGCACCTCGTATGGCACGCGGCGTGGCTCCTCGATCAGGGCAAGAAAGCCTCGAAGGAATCCGCGTTCGCGAAGTGCTTCGCTTCCGACGTGGCGATGAGGGTGACGGTCGACGCGGTGCAGATACTCGGCGGTTATGGGTACATGAGAGACTTCCCGCTCGAGAAGCTGATGCGCGACGCGAAGCTTCTCCAGATCTACGAGGGGACGAACGAGATCCAGCGGCTCGTCATCTCGCACGAGATTCTGTCGTAGGATTCTCGCGGGGGTCGAGCCGAGAGCGCGGTGCTGTGCAAAACGGACGCCGCGGGACGGCCTGTCGGAGGAAGGGCTATCGCGATTTGCCCGCGAACTTGCGGTAGAGCGCCCATGTGATCAGGAAGGACGCGGCGAAGACCGCCCCCGGGACGAAGACTCCCCAGAGGGGTAGAGAACGTAGAACCCGACAATCGCCGCCGCCCAGAACGCGTTGCGGCTGAGCAGCGCGGCCGTACCCGTCCAGATGCAGTACGATCCGTCGCGGACGGTCCGGGCGGATGGAAGCCCGCGGCCTGCGAGAAAGAAGTCGGACTCCGAGCGCTTACCGAAACGTTAGAAGGGGACGGCGCACCCGATCATGAGGAGCAGGTAGAGCGTTATCCAGACCCAATCGAGGGATGGTCATCTGGACCATTCGATCCCTCGCGCGCTCACTCTATGACCGCCTCGTCCGCGAAGATGAATGCCTTCTCTCCGGCGCCGGGATGTCCCGGCGGATTCACGCCGCTGTTCTTCGCGACGATTCTCACGTAGCGCGCCGTGCCGCGGCGCACTCTCTTCTCAAACTCGTGAACGAAGACGCCGCGCTTGTCGGCAGGGACTCTGTTGGCGATCGTCCCCAGCGGTCTGAAGGCTTCGCCGTCGCTGGAGATCTCGTACTCGACGGACGAGGGGAGGAATATCCACGAGGCATAGTCCTGCAAAAACCCCGTGGACATGCGCCGAATCTCCCTCTCGTCGCCGAGATCGATCGTGGCGATCAAGTCGACCCCGAGAAAACCCTGCCACTCGGCGAAAGAGGTGAGTTCGCCCCGTATGCCGTCCACGAGACCGCCATCGCCGCCGGCGGTGTAGCTATGGTGATACGGAAA
>CAZYCB010000461.1:0-8934 GCA_964645735.1 uncultured bacterium
TGCCGTTCGTCCCGGAGCCCAGCTCGTCCTCTTGTACCACAGGCAGGACACGGAACTCGAGTTCCGGTCGTGGCCTGACATCTACTTGGCCGGAGACATCGCCGTCGAGCACTGGCATATCGGCGGCATGAGCGGCGTGCAGCGCGGCAACGTCATGCCTTTCGGTCTGCTGACCGTCGGCGGGACGCGCATCGTTCCCAAATTCGAGGGCGGCGGAGACGATGTGTGGAAGTTCTCCGTCATCTTCGGATTGGGCGCGAAGTTCTACGTGAGCGATCGCGTGGGCGTTCGCGTTCAAGGGCTGCTTCCCTGGATCGTTACCGAAGGAGGCGGCGGGATCGCGTGCGGTTCGGGCGGGTGTTTCACGTCGTTCGGAGGTTCGGGAATCATACAGGGCGAGGTGTCGGGCGGCTTGTTCATAATGTTCTGATGAGCGCGCTCCCGCGCGGACGAGGCAATCGTCTCGACTCGCGCGGGCTCGATCTCTAGAACAGCCCGTCAAGAGCACTCCAATGTCTCATTTGCGGCCACCAAGAGTCTGCTTCATGTCCGCGCTCATCTGGGTGGCCGCCGCGCTTTTCGCGCTTGTGCCTCTCGCGCCTGCAAGGAACTCTCACGCCGAGTCCGAAGAAGGAGCTGCGTACAAAAACTGGTCGGTGTCGTCGGTCGCCGTTGCCGGGGTGGATGAAGAGACGGCTTCCGCGGTCAAGAAAGGTCTCGTTCTTGCCCTCTCCAGCGGTTTCTTCGGTACAAAGTCCCCGGTGTTTTTTCAACAAACGCTCGATGAAGACATCCGACGTGTGAAGCTCTACCTCGCGCGCCGCGGGTATCCTTACGCACGGGTCTCCGTTCGTTTCGACGCCAAGCCGGCGAAAGAGTCGGTCCGCATCACCTTCGTCATCGACCGGGGCCCTTCCGTTCGCTTGGCGTCGACACGGCTCACCGGCATTCCGCCGGATCTCACGCACGATGCCGCCCAGGCCGTTGCGATCACGCCGGACTCGATACTCGTCGACCGCGAGATCGAGAACACCGTCGCCTCGCTCACGAAACTCCTGCAGAAGAACGGGTACGCACGTGCGGCCGTGAGCCCTCGAATCTCGTGGCAGGACACGACGCGAGTGGACGTCACGTTCGAAGCCGCTCCGGGAGCGCTCTACTATTTCGGGGACACGGACGTATCCGGCGCGCAAGACGATCTGGTCCCGCTCGTCAAGAAAACGGTCGTCGTCCGGCGGGGCGAGCGGTACGACCCCAAGGCGCTCGCCGATTCAGAGGAAAACTTGAGGGTCCTGGGGCTTTTCAGGCAGATACGTCTCGACGTCCATGACGCGGCCCAGGACACGCTCGACGTTGCCGCCGACCTTTCGATGCGCGAGGCGCGAACGATCGAGACCGGCATCCGGTATTGGAGCGACGAGAAGCTCGACGCCGCTTTTGAGTGGAGACACCGAAATCTGTTCAAGAAAGGGCGGGGAGGCTCGTTCGCGATGTCCGCGTCGACGTATCTTCAGAAGATTGAATTCACCGCCTGGTGGCCTGCCGTCATCATGGCGCGGGACCGCTTGATGACGACTGTGGGGAGCCGGCGCGAAAACGAGGACAGCTACGAGCAAACGTCGACCGGTCTGGAAATAGCGCTGGTGTACGACCGGTCGTACCAGACGCGGGTTCAGTGGAAGGCCGCGATCTCCGACGTGAACGTCACGTCGAAAACCGACGAACCCGATGCGATCACCGGCCAGGATGGTATTCTCGCCGCGCTGGGGTGGACATGGGAAAACGACCGGACGAACGATCCGATCGTCCCCTCGAGGGGCACGCTCGTTCGGCTCGCCACCGAATGGGCGCCAGCGAACCAGGCGACGGACTATCATTATCTGCTCGTCGAACCTGACATGTCCGCGTACTTCGGGATTCCCGGAACGCGTAGCGGCGTCGTTGCGGCGCGCCTCTCCTTCGGCATCGGCGACCCGCTAGGCAAATCGGCCGACCTCCTTCCCGGCAAAAGGTTTTACTCGGGTGGGAGCAATTCGATGCGCGGATTCCAGAGAAAGAAACTGGGCCCGCTGGACGCCGATGGCGCGGCGCTCGGCGGAGAGGCTAAACTGGAAGCGTCGATCGAGCTTCGCTATCCCGTCTTCCGCAAGATCCATGCGACGACCTTCGTGGACGCCGGGCAGGTCTGGCCTACGCTTGACGATGTCGTTTTCGATAACGTCGAGTTCGCCCTAGGGGAGGGGCTGTGGTTCACCACGCCGATCGGACCGATCCGCGGAGACATCGCGTACAGGATCACCAATTACGAGACGAGCCAGCCTCGATGGGTATTCCACTTTTCCGTCGGGCCGGCGTTCTAGGGCATCGTTCTACGGCACTATGGAAGAAACGACGGGGACCGATATGCCGAACGGACCGCAGGAGAAAACGCGATCCTCGACCGGCCGGAGGCTTCGCCAGGCGCTCGCATGGTTCGGCGCCGCGGTGGGCGGTCTTGTCGTTCTGCTGGTCATGATGGGCGCGGTTGCTCTTCTGTCTCCGGTTCGCGTCCGTATTCTCACCGCTGCGCTCGGACGTGCGAACGCCGTATTGCCCGGCGAAATACGCGTGGAACGCATCGCGTGGCCTTCGCTCGGATCCATCCACATCGAGGGGCTCGCGTGGACGGATGACGCGGATTCGCTAGTCGTCGCGGATCGCCTGGGCGTTTCGGTGCGGGTCCGGCCGCTTTTCGACAAAGATGTGAGAGTGCGGCGCTTCGTAGCGGACGGTCTCGTGGTCGATGTTCCCGCCATCCAGGCCCGTTTCGCGCCAAGAGAAAAACCCCCTCAGCTCGAGGAGCACGAAGGAGGTCCCGGATTTCCGCGGAGAGGCTCCCTCCCCGGCGTGCCGTCGGTTTGCATCGAGGACGTTCGAGTGAATATTCGTTCGATACGGCTTCGCGCAAACGAGGAGATCGGAGGGGCGAGGCTCAATGGAGGATTCGACGCCGTCTCCGGCGACACGCCGTGGATACGCGTCGACTCCCTTTCGCTTCGCGGGCCGGGAGATACGTGGAGAATCGACGATCTCGCGCTTCGCGTGGATCCCACGAACGGCGTCTTCGACGGGAACGGACGCGGCGCTTTGTCGCCCCGCTGGCCGGTACGGTTCGCGATCACTCCTATGGCGAAGGATCGATTCACGCTGGCTGTGACGGCAAAGAACGCCGCCGCATCGCCCGATTCGATCGGTCTCACCGGCGACATATCGCTTCTTGGCCGCGAGGGCTTCGCTCTCCTCGGGATGAACTTCCACGTGCGCGTTCGCACGCCCGGAACGAAGGAGCTCTCGCAGGAACCGGCTCTCGCCTCTCGTCTCAAAGGGCTGCCCGCGCTCGAGGGAGTGACGCTTCGCCTCGAAGGAGAGCTCTCGATCGAGCCCGAAACCGCATTTCGCGCGTCCTGCGAAATCGAGAAGAACGAATGGATCGAGAACGCGCGGATGAACTTCGCGTATGCAAACCACGTGTTTCGCGTCGAAAAGATGTTCGTCGCGATGCCGGGGCTCACGATCGATGCCTCCGTCTCGTCGAAACCGGATTCGCTCGACGCCGCTGCGCAGATCGCGGTGACCGACATGCGCTGGCTTCGGACGTTTCGACCCGGGACCGAAACGCCGGACACGGTGTCGGCGGATATCGCGGCCCGCGTCAAGCGCCGCGCCGGCGACCCGTGGATCGCGGCGGACATCGATGCGTCTGGCCGGGCCGGCGGCTTCGCATGGGAGGATCTCCATCTTCGCTCGATCGTGTCTCTCGATAGCGAAAAGCCGAGCACCGTTCGACTGGCAGCGCGCACGATGGACCATACCATCGGCTTTTCCGCTGAAGTGGACAGGCGCGAGCCTGTGGTTCTGCGGCTCTCGCCGATCGCGGTGCAGGCGAAGCCGATCGATGTGTCGTCTTTGCCCGCACCCGGCGCGGAAAGCGGCGAAGTGCGCTTTTTCCGCGACACGCACGCTGTAGCAGTCGAGAACCTTTCCATCGTGAGCGACGAAGGCGAAGCCCGGCTCGAAGGGCACTACGACGGGAAGAACGCCGCCACGTATCGCGTCGACTGCCGGTGGCCGGATCCTCCGGCCGTTCTCGTTCGCGCGCTGGGGCTAAGCGAAAACCGAAGCGACTCTCTCGAAGCGAAGTGGCGTCGCGATGCCCCGTTCGCGTGCGATCTCGATGGGGATCTCTCGATGGAGAAGGGGTACCGCGCGCATATCGCAGGCGCGTTCACGCTTCCCGGGCCACGAAATCTCTCCGTCCTCCTCCCGGATTCGGCCCGGGTGTCCGACATGGGTCCCATCGAAGGCACCTTGGCGCTCGACCTTTCGGGAGACTCCTCGGGCACGACAGCGGACCTCCTCGTGGACCTCTCGAAAACGGAGTGGATCGATTCGTCGAGAATACACGCCGCTTTCGAGGGCGGAGACGCGTTCATCGACACTCTTGGTCTTTCCATCGAAGGCGTCCGGATTAGCGCTTCCGGAAAGGTTGGCCGCGATGACATCGACGTCACCGCATCCCTGCGCGTCGAGCGGTCGGACCTGCTCAAGAGGTTCCAGCGCGGGATTCCCGACGTCCAGCTCGCGGGCATAGCGGCAGTTCGGGGTTCACGGACTTCCCCATCGGTCGACGCATCGTTCGACGGGTCGATCCGCGACAAAACGTACTCGATACCCCGATTCGCCGCATCCCTCGCCTTCGACAGCACTGGCCTCGCCGCTCGTGTCGATGCGCCTTCGGGGATCGTCACGCCGCGGGTCACGCTCGACCGCGCTCTCGTTTCGGCGAAGTCGCTCGGACACGGACGCGCGCTCTTTCCCGTCGAATGCACGCTTTCCGCGGAAGGAAAAGGGTTGAGCGTTCATCAATCCGCGCGCGTCGACACCACCGGAGGAATCGTCCTCGACGTGGACACGTTCACCGTGGTCATCCAGGAGAAGGATCTCCGCGCGGTTCGTCCGTTTCACGTCGAGCTCCTCCGCGCTCCACGGTCTGTGCGGTTCGTTGGCGTCGACCTCCGGGGCAGCCAGGGGAGAATCGAGGCTTCCGGGACCCTTGCCGCGGAGAATTCGAATTTCGCGAGCGATATCGAGATCGTGCTCCCCGAGAACCCTCCCGCCGCGCTCCCCCGAGAGCGCTTGTGGCCCGAGCGCGTGAGGGCGACGATCCGTGTGTCGGGGCGCCATGACCTCGCCGCGACCGCGCAATTCGTCGGCTACCGCCTTGTGGATAACCGCGAGCCCACGTTCGACGTGAAGATCGAGGCTGACGCCGAACGTGTCCGGGCCGAGCTCTCGATCGCCGACAGCGCGGGCGCTCTGGCGACGGCCGACGTGAGCCTTCCCGCGGCGGTGAGTCTGTATCCGCCGTCTCTCGTTTTCGGCGACAGCTCGCTTCACGCCAGCGCGTCGCTCCACCGCTTCCCCATCGCGGTCACGATTCCTGGCAGAGCCGGCCAGGAGGAGATCGTCCGTGTCGACGGAACGCTCGGATGCGGCGGAACCGCGGCGTCTCCGACGGGAAGCGCGGATCTTCGCGTGGATTTCGCCGACTGGCCGAAGCTCTCGCGGTACGCGGTGAAGATCGGGGCGACGTACGGACCCGCAGCGGTCCCGGCCGCGACGGGGATCGAAGGACGAATCGATGTCACGCGAGACAGCTCCGCCGTATTGATCGCGACGATGGACTACCCGCTTGTTCTTTGCCTCGATCCGCCGTCTGCCCGGCCTATTGCCGGCGGCGATCTCCGCCTCGACGTCGATTCCGACGGCATCTCCGCCGGCGACCTCGATCCCTTGCTCCCCGCCGACATCGGGCTCGGCGGTCTCGTCCGGATCCATATCGAGGGGAGCGGGCCTCGCGAGAAAGCGGCGCTCGCGGGGAGCGTCGTCACCGACGACTTCGAGGTCGTGGTCGCGGAAAAAGCGCGCGTGCTCGCCAAGGCGAAAATCGCTCTCTCGGGTTCGACGGCCCGCCCCGAGCTCAAGGGGGACATCGAAATCAAGAGCGCCCTCATCAACGTACCGGACCGCCCCAAAGGGCTTCACCCGTTCGAGGGCGGCGCGCTCCTTCTGCCCGACACGACCCACGCGCAGCGCCCCGCCGAGCCGGCTCCCGCGCGCGGACGACGCGCGCCGTTGAAATCGGACATCGACCTCGATATCCGCATTCCGAACGGCTTCTGGATCCGGGGCAAAGGGCTCGACATCGAGCTCTCGGGCGACTTGTCGGTGAAGCAGAAGGACGGGGCGCCCGTGATCACGGGCGAACTCCGGGCCATTCGCGGCACGCTCGCGGTGCTGGGGCGGTCGTTCGCGCTCGAACGGGGAACCGTCACGTTCTACGGGGGCGACGAGATCAACCCGTCGCTCGACGTGTCGCTCTCCACGACCGTTGAGGAAACCAAGATAGAGATCCTCGTCGGCGGCACCGCGCAGAAACCGACGGTCGCCATGGAGTCCGACCCCGAGATGTCCGAGGCGGACATCGTTTCTGTCCTGCTTTTCGGCAAGCCCTACGGGAGTCTGGACGAGGGCCAGGAAGATCTCGTCAAGAAACGCTCCACCGAGATGCTCGTTTCCCTGGGCGCCGCGAAACTCCAGGCGGAACTCGGAGAGCAGTTGGGCGTCGACGTCGTCACCGTTTCGAGCGCCGGGCCGGGAGACGACCGGACGACGTTGAGTCTCGGAAAGTACTTGAGCCCCCGGGTGCTTCTCAGTTATGCGTATGCGATGGGCACGGAATCGGATTCGTACGTTCATCTGGAGTACTTCTTGCGGGGGCGTTTCAAGGTCGAGTCGGCGTTCGGCTTCGGCGGGCGCACCGCTCTCGGCGTCGGCTGGTCGAAGGACTATTGAGCGAGTGCGGGAGGCCGCGTGGATGTACACTGAAGTGTCACGAAACGTCACATGTCGGCATGCGAGGCATCCGTTCATGAGAATGGCTCCAGTCTTTTTGTTGTTGGGCGTGTACATGGCCGCGCCCTTACCCCGCGGCGCAGCGACCACCACCGCCGCAGGTGCCGATTCGACGGTGGCAGCCAAAGCGGCCGTCGATTCTGCGACCGCTGCGTCCTCTGCGCGTATCGATTCCGCCGCCGATACGTCCGTTGCCCAAGTCCCGCAGCGAGATGCGTTCGACGTCCTCAACGAGTATGTTCTTCATCGCCGCGTCGAACCGGAGGCCAGCGGCACGTTGAAGACCGGCCTATCGTGGACCATCCTGCCGAGCTTGAACTACAACCCCGTGTACGGCTGGGCCATCGGCGCGTCTCTCTCGGGTGCAGGCCGTCGTGGCGCCGAGTCGTTTCGATTCTCGCAGCTCTCCATATCGGGCAACGTCTCCACGACCGGACAGATTCAGGCCCAGATCCGGGGCGATCTTTTCGACCACTCGGGCAATTACCTGCTGAAGGCGGACATTCGCTATCTTGATACCACACGATCCACATGGGGTCTCGGACCGTACAACCCGAATCAGGAAGAGTACCCCATGGACTACAAGCTCGTGCGAACCTACGCCACGTTGTTCCGCCGCGCCAGCGGACCCGTGTTCGTCGGACTGGGTTTCCACTACGACGAGTTCGACGACATCGTCGACTCGCGGGCCGAGCAGGGAGAGGCTACGCCCTACACCACGTACAGTGGAGGCCCCTTGTCGCGCTCTCAAATCGCGGGCTTTTCGCTCAACGTCCTCGGCGACACGCGCGACAATCTGGTGAATCCGTCATCGGGCTACTACCTGGGCGCGAGTTTCCGCGCCTACTATCCCGAGGTCGGTTCCGACGCTACCTGGCAGGAGATATGGATCGAGATGCGACTTTATCCCCATATCCCGAGCCGCGGCCGCGGCGTGCTCGCGTTCTGGCTCTACGGATGGACCACGTACGGCCGCCCGCCCTATCTCAACTTCCCGTCGAACGGATGGGACACATACGGACGAGGCGCGCGCGGATATCTCCAGGGACGCATTCGCGGGGCGAGTCAGTTCTATTTGGAGACGGAATACCGCTGGCCGATTACAAGCGACGGGTTGTGGGGCGCGGTGGCTTTTGTGAACGCCACGACGACGGAAACGGACAACGGAATCCTCGGCCCCCCGGATGGCGCGGTCGGCGTTGGACTTCGTATCAAGTTCAACAAGCGCTCGAACACGAATCTCGCCATCGATCAGGGGTGGGGGAAAAACGGTTCGAAAGTCCTCTTCTTCGGGATGTCGGAAACGTTCTAGAAAGTCACGGCGCCGCGTCGTTCTGTGCCTCTCAGGGACCGCACGCCCTCCGGCAAAAGCGATTCTTTTCACAAACTGTATCCCCAGAAAACTTAGGCTGCCCTCTTTACGAAGCCTCCCCCGGCCGGTATATTCGTACCATCACGTGTTCAGAACAACGGAGAGTGTTGAAGGAGGTGGACTACGATGTCCAAGAAAATCGTTCTTCTGTCATCGGCGATCATACTGGTGTTCTCGCTCGCGTTTGCCGGCGATGCCGCGTGGTTCGACATGACCAAGTGCGCCATGTGCAAGGGAATGATGGAAAAACCCGGGCTCATGGAGAGCATGAGCTGGGAACAGGTCAACATCCCCGACGGGATCGTGTGTCTCACGACCGTCGCGGGCGGGCATCTCAAGGATTACAGGGCTGCCCACGCCCAGATGATGGATCTTAGCGCGCGGCTCCAAAAGGGCGAACAGCTGCCGCTGTGCGGATCCTGCAGCGCGATGGGCGCGATCATGATGAAAGGCGTGAAGGAGAATTACGCCGAGACTGCGCAAGGAGACGTGTGGATCGTCACATCGGACAAACCGGAAGTGGTGGCCGAGCTCCAGGGCTGGGCCAAGCACAACAACGATGAGATGACCAAGATGAAGGCTGCGAAGAAGTAGTCCAGCAGTCCGAG
>CAZYCB010000462.1:0-13555 GCA_964645735.1 uncultured bacterium
TCCAACCCCCCGCCAAGCGCAATGGCCTGAAGTAAAGACACTTTCGCTTCGAACGGATACGCGCTCGGCTTCTTGACCTGGCCGAGAACGTAGATCAATTTTTCAGCCGGATCGCGCACGATCACGGAAAGATTCGGATCCCGCAAGACTTCCGAGAACTTCTCGGTGAGGGTCGAATCGAGCTTCATCGGTGTAAGTCCCACCGCCATCACATCCCCAACGTACGGGAGCGTCACGTAGCCGTCGCTTCTCACCAGCAGGTCGATGGTGCTGAGCTCTTTGTGCACGAAGAAGACGACATCGAGCCGGTCGCCTGTTCCTATTCTGTACACGTCCCCGCTGTCGGCAGCTTCCGTCTCCCGCAGGAACTCGGCCACCTGATCGTTCCCGTAGACGTCCCCGCCGTCTTGTACCCGACGCTTCTCAGAGGCGCAGCCGATCGAGGCCACAATGAGGAGAAGAATGAGCGTCATCGATTGTTTCATAGCGAAAAAGAATAAACGAAAACGGCGAAAAACCAAAGGAGATACGTTTCCCGACCGCGCGCTCGTTCACCGCCCCCCCCGGGGCGAGACCGCGAGGCACAACCGATTGCAAATGAGATAGTTACTGCGAGACTCAATAGCTGTCAACAATGCGACTGGCAATTTGCATGCCAGCCGATCTAGTAGGCACCCTTTCTGGCGATCACCGCGGGTATGGTTCTCAGCAATATGAGCAGGTCGGTCTTGAGACTCCGGCTCTTCAGGTACTCCATGTCGAGCCGCATCCATTCGTTGAAACTCACATGGCTCCTGCCCGAAATCTGCCACAGGCAGGTGATTCCCGGCGTGACCTCGAGCCGCTTCCGATGCCACGGCTGGTAGTGCTCGACTTCCGACGGGAGTGGCGGCCGCGGCCCGACGACGCTCATGTCCCCTTTGACCACGTTGAAGATCTGGGGGATCTCGTCGAGGCTCGAGCGCCGCAGGAACTTCCCCACACTCGTGACGCGCGGATCCGAACGAGCTTTGAACACCGGCCCGTCTTGCTCGTTCAGCGCTTCGATCTCCTTCTTTCTCTGCTCCGCGCCCGCACACATCGAACGGAACTTGTAGAACTTGAAAATGCGCCCATTCTTTCCCACGCGGTCCTGCCGGAAGAGGACGGGACCCGCCGTGTCGAGCTTGATCATCAGCGCCACCAGAGGAATGACCGGCAGGAGCAGGATCACCGCGGCGAGAGAAAACGCCAGATCGAACGCCCGCTTGAGCGCCGCGTATGACAGCGATTCCTGGATTTCGAATTCCCGGGCCATGATGGCGTCGACGGCTTCCGTCGACGCCTCGACGTTCCTTTGCCCGAGTTCCTGCTGGGTGCTCATCGAACCACCATGGTGTCGAGAGTTCGAGCTTCCGGAGGGCGAAAACGCGGGGCGAACGACCCGGAGCAAACAAAAGCCGCATCCTTTGCGAACGGAATGCGGTCCTCAATTCACCCTGGAAACTCCTGCTAGCGCCTTTCCTCGAAAATCCCTGCGCGCCTCCCGTCGTCGCCTACGCGCGACAGGCCGGCTCGACGCAAACGAAAGAACTATAGCAGTGTCCTAGGGTGTACCTCCGATGATGTTCGTCTAGTATAGTAGCATGCGAGCCCCGTTTTGTCAAGGCGATGGTCTCCGCCTCGCCAATCGCCGCGCTACGCCTTCCGCCGACCGCTGCTCACGCTAAAGCCCTCACCCGTCGCCGGAGCGCTCGGTTCCCCCCGGTGTACCGCCGGTTTCGGCCGAGGCCGCCCCGCTCGCGAGGGCGTCGCGCTCCCGTTTCTCCAGCATATTTCCTGCCGCAGCGACGAGGCCGAAGAGCATCCACGCCAGGTACGGGTAAACGAAATCCGTCGCTCGTTGGTAATCCGTTCGCATCTGTCCCACGAAAAACTCCACGAGCTGAGCGCTCAGGATCGAAAGCGCGACACCCAGGTACGTGCCCTCGGCCAGAGGACGCCCGTACCGCAGTGTGATGCGCACGAGCTTGTACGCGATGACGAGAAAGACCGACAAGCCGAACAGGCCCACTGTGAAGAGGTAATAGAGATACCCGTTGTGCGGCCAGAAGATCCGCTCCAGGCCGGCTCCCGTGCTGTACCAAGGCCCGTGTCCGATCAAGATGTGTTCGGAAGCGCGGCTTATGACGGCCGGCCAGATTCCCACGCGAGTGTCTATCTCCACACCTTCGAACTTCGTGGCGGCGATGCGGTCCGCGACCGAAACGGCGAGCGTGTATTTCTGGAGCACCGCTTGCATCGAGAAGAAGACGATCGTAGCACCCGCGATCAACATCACGTACTTGCCGAGATTGAGATGTCTGCGAAAAACCCATAGGCTGTAGACGCACGCGAACGCGAAGGCCAAGACACCCCCTCGCGTTGCGGTTCCCACGAGCACGGCGAACGTGATGACCGAAGCCCCGAGCCAGAACACCTTCTCGAGCGGGTTCTTCGCCCGTACAAAATGCGTCACCATGAAAAACAGCATCAAGCCGGAAAAATCGGAGAGAAGGTCCCACCCCACGGTTCCGCCGAGCCTTATGCCCTCGATGCGAGCCCCGAGACGCCCCACTCCTCTCGGCTGCCGCGTTTCGATCCAGCCGGGTATCACCGACACTCCCGGCGAAAAGAGCTCCACGATCCCCACGAGGGCCACGAGCCCGCCGGCAATCGCGATGACCTTCGTCGTTCGCTCGAGCTTCTTCTCGTCATCGACGAGAGTCGCCACCAGGTAGAACAGCGCTATTGCGGTCAACTCTCTCCAAATCAGCTTGATCCCCCATACGAATCCCTCCGTCGTCTCCACATTGTAGAGGGAAAGCACGTGAGCGAGAACGAAGAGGAGAATCCACTTGTCGATTTCGGTCCTCGCAAAGAGCTTCTGTCGCGTCGCAAGCGCGCGCACCATCCACACGAGCGGGATCAGCGTCATCAGAATGACATTCGTACTCGTCAGAACGATTCCGCTGGGAAACGGGAAGAGCACGATGAAGAAGAACAGCGAATAGAGCATGTCGAAGCGGGTGAGGATGGCCATCGCAACGAGCAGAAGACCCGCTTTGATCATCCGATGCTGGGGTTGAACGACCTGCGTGCCGAGAACGTACGACAAGATTGCGATCAGTACGGAAGCAGGAACGATCCGCCAGAACAAATCCGACGTCTGTTTGCGCGCGTTGTTCAAGCCCTCGAAACGCACCGCCGATTCCTTTCAGCCGTCCCCAGAGTCCTGTGTTGGCGGGCCGCCTTCACGAACCTCGCGAGTGTTTTCCCCCGAAGAACCCCGTTATAGCGTCATTCCTCCATCAACAACTCGTAGAGGATGGGAAGCATTATTTCGTGGTGACCGTGGAAGGAATAGCTCTCCCCGGCCCCCTTGAACGGCCTCGACAGAACGTTTTCCGTCACGCGATATTGGGAGAACATATCGAAGCTCGCCGCCGTGATGCTCTTTGGCGAACGGCCGAGGTTGTAGCCGATAGACACCGCCTTGAGAAACACCTCGGGCAAGATCACCGCCGATCCGAACACGAGAACGACGCCGCCGTCGAAGAGCTTTCCGACGGCGGCCGAGAAAATGCGGAAATCCCGCATGGAGAGCTCGCCCACGAGTGCCGCTGGAAACGAAGGATGCTGGTGAACGATGTCCGTACCCAGGGCGACATGAACCGTCGCGGGGATCTTGTTGCGCAGGGCCTCGGCGAAGACGCTGTATTTCGCGAACGGAGCGCTCGATTTCTCGATGTACTCGCCCAGACCTTCCCCCAGGCCGAGCGCCCCCCGGCCCGCGTGATCGCAGCCCGCCGCGAAGTGCGAGGCCGTCTCTTCGGCCATCCCGAACCTTCCGCGGGGAAGCTCGCTTGCCACATCCTCCGACGTCTCGCCGAAGAAGGCGAGTTCGATATCGTGGACCGTCGCGGATCCCGTCGTCGCGAGCGCCGTCACGTACCCTTTCCTCATGAGGGAGTTGACGTACAGAGAAAGTCCGCACTTGAGGACGTGGGCGCCGACGAGCCAGACGATCTGCCCGTTCCCTTCACGCGCCCGCCGAAGCGCGCCGACGACCCGGCGGAGATCTTCCCCCTTGAGCGTGCGGGGGAACAGGTCCACGAGCTTCCTCGCTTCACCCCCGTGCGCCTCGGGATCGATGAAGCCGTCGACGTGGACTTTCGATTCGCGTTCGTGAATCGAGATCGGACGAACCTTCCTGAGATCCTCTTCGTCGTATCTAGTCGTCATTTCGAAATCTCTCCGCCAACTTGTAGCTCGTTAGTACGGCCGACACCTCGCCAATGATCACCTTGCTCTTGAGGAGCACCGGAATCTTGTATCTGTCGTTCGTCACCCAGATCTTCACGCGCCCTTTCTGCGTGAAAATCCCCGGATAACGAAGAAACGGTTCCACGACGAGACAGTTGAACGTCCCTGCGTCCACGGTGACCCGCTCCTCTCCGAGAACCCTCACGAGGAGCGGGTAATTCTTCCCGTCCGTGTGGTTGGCCACCGCGATCGCCTGTCCCACTTTCAGCGGCAGCGATCGAATGTAGTACATCGCCGACAGAACGTCCTGCGTCCGCGGCGGGATGGGGATCTCCTTGCCTTCGTAGTACGCCTTGTGCTGCTTCTGATCGAAATCCGCGAAACGGTAGTTCCGGTATCTCCCTTCGTGGAGATGTTTTTCGTACCTGAGGCTCACGAGATCCGTCGTGTCCATCACCGACACGAAGCGGTCCCTCACGCGGTAGAATACGGAGAACACGTCGTTCGTCCGGGCGTCGGAGATGATGTAGTAGCTCGGCTTCCCTGCCATGTCGGCGATGTTTCGGACTTCGAGGACAGCTTCTCCCGCGTTGACGATGCCGTACTGCACCGAGAACGTGAGCTTCTCTCCGACTCCCCACCCGATGAACTCCGGAACGAGGCTGTCCAATCCCCCCTCGGCGAGGTCCACAACCGGAACGGAATCTGGAGACCACCCGGTATCCGCTTCGGAGATCGCTTTGAGGATCGGAAGCGAATCCGCCTTTCCCGTCGCGCATTCTCCCCGCGGGGAGATGCCCCCCGCGGCGACGAAGACGGCGATCGCCGCGAACAGTACGATCCTCATCAAGAGCGGTTTGGGTTGGTTCATCTTCTCCCTCGTTGGACGGACATTGAGGATCCTGTCGTCCCGTCTGCCGTTGTCGAACCGGCGGCCTCGCGCCGCGGTCCGCCGTGAAGGTTTCAGCCGAGGAGGCGCTGGTACGCCGCGACCGTCTGATCCACCATCCGCCTGTAATCGTATCCCCGCGACTGCTCTCTGGCGCGGCGGATGCATTTCGATCTGAGTCCCTCGTCGCGGAGCATGCGGACCACCGCGCCCGCGAGAAGCGCAGGTTCACGGGGCGGCACGAGAAGTCCCGTCTCCCCATCGTCG
The DNA here is from genome assembly GCA_964645735.1 of uncultured bacterium. Taxonomy (GTDB): domain Bacteria; phylum Krumholzibacteriota; class Krumholzibacteriia; order WVZY01; family WVZY01; genus CAZYCB01. The sequence goes on from CAZYCB010000462.1 coordinate 5,441, forward strand.
ACGAGTTCCGGGACACCCCCTGTTCGCGTCGCCACCACTGGAACGCCGAGCGCGTGCGCGTCCATGATCGATGTACACAGTCCCTCGAGGTACGACGAGAGCACAAAACAGTCGAACCGCGAAAGTATCGCGAGGACGTCGGCTCTGAATCCGGTAAGCGTTACCTCTCGTCCGAGACCCAGACGAGACACCAGCGTTTCCAGCGCCGGCCTCAACTCTCCCTCACCCACGATGAAGAAACGCGCGCCGGGAATCTCGTCGCTAACGATCCTCGCCGCGCGTATGAAATCAGCCTGGGACTTATGCGGGGCGAGCGCCGCCACGTTTCCGATGACGGTCGTTTCCCCGGTGAGCCCGAATTCGCTCTCGAGGTATCCCGTTTCCCCCAGGTCATTGAACTTGTCGAGATCGATCCCGCTCGGAACGATTTCGATTTTCTCCTCGCTCACGCCGCACTCGACGAGGACATTTCGGACCCCTTTCGATATCGCGAGGAAGGCATCGACGCCGCGCCGGTACTTCAGCGCCCCGAAGCCGCTGCGCCCGACGGGGAAATCCACGCGGCGGCTCACGACGAGCTTCGGTCTGGTGGGCCGGCTGTCCCGGCTCGCGCTCCTCGCGATCCCGAGCGCCATCCACGCCACCCCGTGCGCGTGCGACGTGTGACAGTGAACGACGTCGAACTGACCCCTGCGCAGGTACCGCCGCAGCGTCCAGACGGCGCGCATATCCATCCCGCTCGCGATGGCGAGCGGGAGTAACGGCACACCGAGCTCCTCGGCCCTCCGGCCGATCGCCGAACGGGGCGGCGCAGCGAGCGAGACTCGGATGCCCTTCTCGCCAAGACCCCGCATGAGAAGTGATACCTGGCCCTCGCCTCCCCGCCACGTCTCCTCGGAGTCGATCATTAGAATGTGAATATGTTCCTTCGCCGCCATTCGCGCGCTCCCCCATTTCACGGTCGAAGCCGTCCCTCGCCTCCGTTCCCGCCCCCAGCCTGGCGAACGCGCCAGACCGTTCCCCTCCAATGTAACACCCCCGCCCCCGGTCCATCACTCTCAGCCTCGCGCCAGACCGTCCCCGGGGCGGCCGAGTTCCCCGCAGTATCCGAGAAACGCGTCGGCCACGGCAACGCTTGTGAATCGTTCATGCACCCAGCGTGCCGCTTCCTCTCCGATTTTCTGTCGGGCAACGGGATCTTTGTATAGATGGCGTATTTTTTCCGCCAAAGCTCTGGGATCGCCAGGCGGCACGAGACAGATGTGCGTCGAGTCGACGAAATACTCCCGCACCGCCGGGCTGTCCGCGGTGACGACGGGACGCCCCATCGCCATGGCCTGGTACACCTTGTTCGCAACGACTCGGCTGGCCTTTTCCGTTCGTCCGAACACACCGAGACACACGTCGGCGGCGGCGATACGCGCCGGCAGAGACGCCATCGGGATTCGCGGGAGGAGCCGGACGTTCGTGAGGCCGCGCGAGCGCACGTAGTCCTCGACCGCGGCGAATGTCTGCCCCCCGCCGATGAGATCGAATCGAATCTCGCCGAGCTCCCTGAGCATTTCCGCCGCGGCGACGATGACGTCCGCTCCGTGAAGCGGCAGGTAATTGCCGAAGAAGAGCACGACGAACTGCGGATCAGCGACGGCTCCGTTCAACTCCTCGTCCCTATAGCCGAAGAGATCCTCGTCGAACCCCACGGGGAGAATCCGCGTTCGCCGCGCCGGCACTCCGAACTCACTCTGGTAGTACTCCGCGTGAGCGCGGGTGTCCGCGAGAACGATGTCCGGGAGCCGCATCGAAACGAGATCGAGGTTTCGGTTGTGCCACGCCTGCACGGACCCCTCATCGGCGTCTCCACGATCGAGTATCTTCGTGTCGAAGCGCGAAACGAGCGGATCGAAGACGAGGTGTTTGCGCGTCAGTCTGGCGAGCGCGTACGCGAGCGGAACGTCTTTGTGCCGGAATTCTGGCACGTAGATCACGCGGAACGGGCGTTTCATGGCGAAATACCGGAACGCGAGCACAGCCGCGCGGACGATGCCGCGCCTCCTCGGGGATGTCCGGCACATGTGCACCGTGACGCCGCGTTTCTCGAGACCCTTCCGCAGGACGTCGCTCCTCGGGTAGCCCGTCTCGAACCCGCCGAAAAAACATATGCTTTTCAACGTTCCCGCCGACACTTGAGATGCTCCCACGCCTTCGCATATTTGAGAAACACGCCGTACGATGAAACGACGCAGAGGATGAATCCGCGCCTGCCGTCCAGGATCCCTCCCTGCAGCAGGTACATCCTCATCATACGGAGCGGCGGCCGGACTATCATGTGGAACACGGGGAATCTGCCGCCGCGCCGGACGAACTCACGCGCTCCCCGCGAACTGTACGTCTCGATCTTGTCGAGGTGCTGCTCGATGCGGCGGTACGGGAAGTGCTCGAGTTTCCCGTGAAACATCGACGTACTTCCGCGCACCTCCACCTCTTCGTGGACCTCCGCCTCGTCGTAGCGGCCCTTCGTGCGGTCGAAGAAACGGAGCACTTTGTCCCTTTGCCAGCCGCAGCGGCGGATGGGAGCTCCGATATACCGGCTTGCCCGCCGGATCCAGAAGCCGTCCACACCGCTCGATTCGTCGAACAGCTCGATCTCGCGCCGGAGCTCGTCGCTCAGAACTTCGTCGGCGTCGAGAATGAGCACCCAGCGGTGGCGGACCCTCTCGAGGGCCCAGTTTTTTTGCATGGCCGCCGATGCGTACGGCCGCGTGTACACGACGACCGGGTAGCGTCTCGCTATCTCCAGCGTGCGGTCCGTGCTGAACGAGTCGACGACGACGATCTCCCCGAAACCGCCGAGACGGTCCAGACAGGCCTCGATGTTCGGTTCCTCGTTGAACGTCGTGATGATGACGGATATCTCTCGCAGATTCATTGTTTCGGAATCTCCCTGTCCAATTCGAAAACGAGATCCCGCACCGATTCGACAGCGATCCGCGTCATGCACGGCGGATCGTATTTGCATTCCTTGAGACGGCAGGGCGAACACGGCTCCCCCGCGCAGATGTAGCGGTCGTGGGACCCGCCCATGTGCCACTCGCGGGGACTCGTCGGACCGAAGAGCGTGACGGTCGGCACACCGACCGCGACGGCGAGGTGTTTGAGTCCCGAATCGATCGTCACAACGAGGCGGATGTTCGCGAGGACACCGGGGAGATCCTCGAGCCTGAGCGCCGGGGCCAGGAACGCCGTTCCCTTCGCGTCCTCCACCAGCCGCCTGGCCGCGTCGACCTCGCCGGGTCCCCAGAGAACGACGACCGTCTTCCCCGCATCGTGGAGCATCCCCGCGAGCGTCGCGAAGCTCGCCTCCGGCCACGCCTTCGCGGGGTAGGGGTCGCCCGGGTTGAGCGCGATGACGGCCGCCCGGTCAAGAGCGTCCGCGGGAATCCCTGCCCGTCCGAGCGCCTCCCTCCCCGACCGTCTCTCCTCGGGCGTCGTGGGAATCGTGCGCTGCACGGACCCCTCCGCGCCGTCGTATCCGCCTCGGCGCACGAGCGCGAGCGCCGATTCGTGCGACGTCCGGGGAATCACCGTTCCGTTCGCGAAAACGGCCCTGGCCTCGACGTCCGTATAGAGCAGCTTCCGCACGCGCACGTCGAAACCGATTCGTCTGGGAGCCCCCGAGAGAAAAGACAGGATCGCGCTTCGCGTGTTCGAGTGGAAATCGAGAACGACATCCGGGTGCAGATGCCGGATCCCGTCGATGTAGCGTTCGAACGCATGTATTCCCGCGAATCCCTCGAGCTTCGGCGGTTCGGGCAGAAGCTCGTCGATGAACGTCACACGCCGAAGCAGCGCGTGGTAACCGCCGTCGGCGACAAAGACGACGCGGTGCCCGGGGGCGACGCGTTTCAGCGCTCGAAGGCTTCCCAGCGTGCTCAGCACGTCGCCCAGCTGTCTGAGCCGGATGGCCAATACCGTTTGCGCATGCAGGACTCTCGACATAAGAAACACCAGCGGTCTAGCGACGCAGCTTGCGTTCGCCGGTCTTCCCCTCTCCGAGCACGCGAACGAGTTCCGTCTCGACCTTCTCCGCCGAAAGACCGCGGAGGCAGCTCAGATGATCGCACACGTGGCGATGACACGGGCGGCATTCCGCGGGGATGCACGCCGCGGCGAACGGACCGAACGACGCGTACGGAAACCATATGTCCGGTTCGCTGCTCCCGAAGAGGCCGACAGTCGGAGTTCCGACGGCGACCGACACGTGCATGATGCCGCCGTCTCCGACGACCATTCCGTCGAGGACGCTTATGATCGCAGCGGTTTCGCGAATGGGAAGCGCGGGCAGATAGACCGCTTGGGACCCTAGATTCGCGCGAAGGGCATCCTGGTAAGACTTTTCTCCAGGCCCGATGAGAACGACGATTCGGACGCCATGCCGTTCGATGAGCCGCCTGGCGAGTTCGGCGAAATACTCGACCGGCCAACGTTTCACTTCCCACTTGCCGCCGGGATGAAGTCCCACTACCGCGTGCGGCATCTCCGAGATGCCGGATTCCCGGAGCCGTTCCGCGGCGCGCTTTCGCTCGGCCTCGCTGAGGACGAGAACCGGTTTCGTCGCTCTCCCGCTCACGCCGAGCGGCTTCATGTAGTGCAGGTGATGATCGATCGCGCTTCGTATCGTCGCCGGCGTGACCGTGGCATGGGTGTAGAACCATCTCCGCACTCGCCGCGCGCCGCCGATGCGGAGTCTCGCTCCGCTCGCCCGTACGAGGAGCGCGCTGCGCGGGTTCGAGTAGAGGTCCACCGCCGCCGCGTATTTCCGCGCCCTCATCTCTCTGGCGAGACGCCACGTGGCAAGCCAGCTCTCCCCTTTCTCGGGAGCCCTCAGCACGCGGGAGATGACGGGGTCTCCTTCGAGGACGTCCGCTCCGTCGGACCTCGCGAGATAGTCGATCTCGGCTTTCGGATAGCGGTCTTTCACCGCGCGAACGGCGGGCAGCGACAGAATCACGTCGCCGAGGTACTCGAGCCGGCTGACGAGAACCCGTCCTCCTGCGGAGAGCTCGGCCGCCACTCCACGTTCGAGATCCGACGTCAACGCGGCTTCACCCCCTCGTCGCCTTCGACTTGCGGACACGCTCCAGCACTTCACGCGACGCGTGCGTCTTCGCGTCGCCGACGATCACCGTTTCGATGGCAAGCGATTTGGCCACCTCGCGTTCGGGGACGGTCTCCACGGTGTAGTCCGTTCCCTTCGCGTGGCAAGCGGGGCGAATCGTTCTCAGAATCCGGCCGACGTCACGGGCGGAAAAGACGAGCACGGCATCCACCATATCGAGGGCCGCGATGAGTCTCGCGCGGTGGATCGCGGGCATGATGGGACGGTTATCGCCCTTGAGGGCGCGCGTGCTGCCGTCGTCATTGAGGGCGACGACGAGGAAATCACCGTGTGACTTCGCTCCAGAGAGGTACCGGACGTGTCCGACGTGGAGAGGATCGAAACACCCGTTGGCGAGCACGACCCGTTGGGCGCCGACGCGTTTTATCCAGGCTTTGAGCTTCGCCGCGCTGCGGAATATGGGGCACGGTTCGTTCTTCATGCGCACCTGTCGCCGTCTGTCACGGAGCAAGATCCCTCGGCGATGACGATCGCCACTCACCCGCCGCCGTGCGCCGGAGAACCGGCTCCGACGGAAGGCGCCGGGGACCTCTCGTAGGCGGCCACGAGCTCATCGCGCGTCAGCGTCGCCGTTCCTCTTTTCATGATGACGACCGACGCCGCGTAGGTCGCCATCACCGCCGCTTCCATGAGCGACGTCCCCGAGGAAAGCGACAATGCGACGACGGCAGCAACCGTGTCCCCCGCGCCGGTCACATCCGTCGCGTACGGCGTGCCTACGATTCCGATTTCCGTGACCGAGCCGTCCTTGCCGCAGACGAGCATTCCCCGATTCCCCCGCGTCACGACGAGGCCTTCAAGATCCGTGTCCCGTATGGCCTTCCTCGCGAGCGCGACGAGATCGGGTTTCTCCCCTTTCTTGACGTTCATCGCGTCGAAGAGCTCGACCTCATTGGGCGTACCGACCGAAGCGCCGGCGTACGACATGAGTTCGCGGCGGCTGTCGACGACGACCGGGATCCGTCTTGCCCTGGCGGCCTCGATGACAGATACGCTCACCGGCCCAGGAACGACGCCCATGCCGTAGTCCGAAACGAGGACGACATCAGCGTCGGCGATCTTTCCGAGAGCGTGCCGCCGAACCTCCTCCACCGCGCTCGATGACGGCGCGATCCGGCAGGAACGATCGATCCGCGCGACCTGCTGCCTCTGCGCGTGGAGCTCGCCGGCGAGGATCCGCGTCTTCACGGCTGTCGATATGTCGGCGGTCTCCACCAGACCCGATGTGTCCGCGCCCCGCCCGTCGAGGAGTCCCTTCAAGGTCCTTCCGTAGTCATCGGCACCGATCGCTCCGCAGGCATACACGCGATTCCCCAAGGCGGCGACATTCTGCACGGCGTTGGCGGCCCCTCCCGGATGAAAAACGCTCTCCTTGTAATCAATGACGACAACCGGTGCCTCTCTCGACACGCGTTTCGTGTCGCCCAGGAGGTACTCGTCGAGGATGAAATCGCCCACGACCAGGACCCGTTCAGGTGCGAATCCGTCCAGAATTTCGAGATATCTTTCCCGTCTGATCATCGTATCGGTTTCCTTGTATCGGTTTCCTTCGCCCTCTCGTTCATCGAAGTGCCGCACGCGGCGTGCGGCGGCGGGACAATGGTATCAGCGCGACTCGTTTTTTTCGATGCTCTTTTTGAGAACCAGCCGCGAGGCGTCAAGGACCTTTTCGACCGTTATCCCCTGATAGCACTCCAGATGGGTCGGACACTCCCGCCTGTAACACGGAGAGCAGTGAACGGGTTCCCGCACGACATGAACTTCCTCGCCGAGCGGCGCCGTCCACAGCGGCGACGTGGACCCGAAGATTACCACGACCGGAGTGCCCAGCGACGCGGCGAGGTGAGGGGCGCCGCTGTCGTTCGCGATGACGGCCCGGGCTCCGGCGAGAAGCGCGATGAACTCGCCGAGCGTTGTTTCGCCGGCGAGATTCACCACGCCTGCTGTCCCCTCTCCGACGGACGAACACAGCTCCCTTTCCCCCACCGAACCGCCAAGAACGATGAGAACGTCGTCCGAGAGACGGCGAACGAACTCCCTGTACTTGTCCCTCGGCCACGATTTCGTCGGCCCGTATGTCGCCCCGGGAACGACGACGACATACCCGCCCTTTCGCCGGGTCGCGTCGAATCTGCGCGCGAGGGCTTCCCTTTCGCTCTCGAATACTCTCACTCTGGGAACGGCGTACCGGCGGTTCGGTGGAAGGCCGAGCCGCCTCGAGAGCACCCGCCCGAGCTTCAGGTAGTTCTCCGAGAGGTGTTCCTGGCGAAGACCGCGAGAGCTCACTCGATCGGTGAGGAGAAAGCGCCTCGCATCGGCGTCGACGCCCACCCTCACGCTCACACCGGCGAGGAAAACGCCGAGTGCGCTCGAGAACGACGGAGCGAGCAACACTGCGCCGTCCGCGCGAAGCGCCTTCACGAGGCGCCGCTCCGTCGAGATGCGTCCGAGCCGCCCCGTCTCCCCGAGCACGACGACGTCCGAGACGCCCTCTGTCCCCCAGTAGACTCTGCTCGTTCCCGCCCGCACCACGACCGTCACGCGCACACCCTCGGCTGCGGCGAGATATCCGACGAGCGGCAGGCTCATCACCGAATCGCCGAGCCATGTCGGCGCCACAACAAAGATTCTCATTGAGGAAGACATCGGGTGAATCACGAGACGAGGCCAAATTGTAGGTCGTAGAGCCTTTTGTACACGCCGTTCGAATCGATGAGCTCCGAATGCGTGCCGGTTTCCCGGATCTCCCCGTCCTCGAGGACGAGGATCCTGTCGGCGCTTTGCACGGTGGAGAGCCGATGCGCGATGACGAAAGTCGTCCGTCCTTTCAGCAAACGGTCGATCGCTTCCTGAACGAGGATCTCGCTCTCCGTGTCGAGGGCACTCGTCGCCTCGTCGAAGATCAGCACCTGCGGATCCTTGAGCACCGCACGCGCGAT
>CAZYCB010000463.1:0-2622 GCA_964645735.1 uncultured bacterium
TCGAACAGCGTTGCGTCGATATCCATAGAAGTATTGATGTCGTTAATGTGGCGACGTATTGTCTCACAGCGTTCCATTTGGCCCCGAATTTCGTTGTCGTCTGCACCCACTCCAAGACTGAAACGAATATCCAACATCGAGCTTTCGGCCAAAGCCTCGGCGGATTCCATTCGCTCGATGATAGGGCGCATTTCAGCGATCATGTCACGCGCTTCGTCAAACCGCTGTTGCGACACGAGAACGGTTGCGATCGCGAGACCAGCTGCCACCCTTTCGTCCACCATCCGTGCAGCGTGGAAAACTCGCTGAGCTTCCCGGTACTCATCAAGCGCCCTCTCGAAGCTTCCCCTGCTGCAGTAATACCGGGCGATTGCTCGATGGAGCAGTCCCACGCGATTCTGCGATTGCATGTTCCGCGAGGTCCGCACAACAAGGGGCAGAACGCGATCTGCCAGCCCGCTGTTGAGCCTAACAAGCAGTTCCAGCAACACCACGAGTGAGTAGAAATGTTGTCTGTAACTTCGATCGGAGAGCGCTGCTCGAGCCACATTCTCAGCGCACTCCAGGCTGTTGCCGTACAGACCGAGTTTCTGATAGATGAAGGCGTACCTAAGATTGTATTCATAAACCCAAGTAGGAATGCCGATGTCTTTTGCGATTCGGATTGTTTTGTCCAAGAACCTCATTGCGCGCCGATTGTTCCCTGTCTCGTAGTAGAGGGCGCTGGCAATGAAGTACATCGAGCACAGACTCCGGTAGGCTCTGTTTCTCGCCGCCAACCTGATCCCTCGTCGCACCTGCGACGGGGCGCTGCCGTAGATCCCTTGGTTCAGAAGTTCTCTGATACGGCTGTACTGGACGCTGAGAAAATCGCCGAACAGTCCAAATTCGCTGCAGAGTCGTTCCGTTTTTGCCCGGTATTCACGGCACAAATTCTCTTGCGAAAGATTCTCATAATTGTATAGATACGTCAGAAATAGTCCTGCACGAGCAGAGGGAGCCAGCACCTCTTCCCGAATCCCCCCCAGCACCCTCAATGATTCCTGGAACCTCCCGGCTAAATACTCCAGATTCCCCTCCTCCAGCAGGAGCAGGTAGTACGTCTCCGACTTCTCGTCCCCGAGCCTTCGCTTCCCCTCCTCGATCACTCTCTTGCACGCTTCGATCTTTCCCGTCCTCTCCAGTGCCGTGGCGTACTTGTAGAGAAAGCCGAGTGGGATCTCCCGGTTACGTCCAACAAACTGTTCTTCGACAACACCGACGAGGTTTCGGTAGTTCGTCACCATCCACTCGGCATCCACCCACTGCTTGATGAAGTAGCGTTCGATGAGTAATCGCCGCTTACGCCACTCGTTTCCCTTCACACTGCGAACGTACTCGATACCCCCTCCGCACAACCGCCTGAGCGCGAAGACATCCTTCGCCCGCCGTGCAGCGGCAAGAGCGCGGATTCTCATGACGAGCGCGTCTCTCGCGAGCCCGAGCTCTTCATTGTGATAGCTCATGATCTCGAAGTAGCTCGCGGACTCCTCCGCCTTCTGGGCGAAGTGGGCGATGGTCCGCCTGTGGATACGGTCCCGCTCGGGTTTTTTGAGCGCGAGCCGCAAGCCCTTCCTCACCTGGTCGCTGATGATCTCGATGCGGCGGCCTTGTCCGGCCGCGGCGAGCTGGACGATGCGATACGGGCGGATCGTCTCGATCGCGTCATGGATCTGGTCCTCCGAGAGGCCGGAGATATCGGCGAGGTCGTTCAACGATAAAGCCGATGGATGGCACGCGAGGACGGCGACGAGATCGCGGGCGGAGCCCGTCAGTTCGCGAAAGAGTGTCTGGTAGTACGCGGCTGTGGTATCGGCATTCTGGAGTGGACGCACGAGCGCATCGCGAAAATGCCACTTGCCGTGCTGATGAACGAGGCCGCCATCGGCGATGGCGTGTTTGAGCGAGGCGTGAAGCGCGGCGCTCGTCTGCAGATTCGCCTCCAAAAACGTCGCGAGGGATTTCTGCTCCGTTACTCCGGATATGTGGCCGCGGAAGCGCTCGGCGATCGCCTCGGCGTCCTCTTTACCGGGCGGCGGCACTTCGACCGCCGAGAGCGCCCCTTCTTTGCCGGCCACGGGGAGAAGCGCGCCCTTCACATCGTCACGACGGCCGACGGCGATGATGAAAACACCGGGCTCTTTCCTCTCGGCGAGTTCGTGTCCGAGGCGTTTGCCGATGTACTCGACAAATTCCTTTTCCTCGACGCTCGCCCGTTCGAGGTCATCGACGATGACGACGGCCCCGCGGTTCGATCCCATCCGCGAGATCTCGTCCCAGCCTGCGACGAAGCGATCGATGACGAGGGAGCCTGGATCGACCTGCTCGGCACGACCACGCTTTGCCTTGGCGCCTCGTTGGACGAGCGTTTCGTAGTCGCTCTCTTTTCCCAGTAATACGACATCGATACCCCGCACGCGAAGCTCGGTCCTGAGCGCCGAGAGAATGGTGCTCTTGCCGCTCTGGGGCGGACCGGTGATCGCAAGGACGCGAGGGACCCCGCGTATGGGTTCTTCGTGGTGCTCTCGGCCCCACGCGGCGGCTGCGCTCGCCATGAGGTCTTGTTTGATGCGCTCCTCGAGA
>CAZYCB010000464.1:0-1823 GCA_964645735.1 uncultured bacterium
GAGGTGCGGCGGCTGATCTTCGTTGTGCTGCGTTCCGGAGATGTACACATCGGACAGCTTGTCGAGTGTGTACGTGCCGTCGTACGTGGGGTCCGCGGGCGGTTCGAGCTGGCGTCCGTAGTAGCTCTCGACGGGTTTCGTAGTCTTGTAATCCTCTTCGACGACGTCGTACCCGAGAACGTCAGCGCCGCCGGTCAGCGTCTGCAGGCCGATGTGAAAGAGGCTCCGCGGCAGACCGGTCGATGTGGCGCGGTGAAAGTGACGCACCCTGCGGAGTGCCTGGCCGATGTAGCTGCCGTAGACGTCGCCCTCGTAAGGCGCGAGCGTCTTCTCCGAGAAATCGTTTCTCTTCAGCGCCTCGAAAACACGTGCGGCGGCGAGCATCCCCGATTTCATCGCGATGTGGATCCCCTTGAAGCGCTGCATGTCCACCATGGAAGCCGCCTCGCCGATGAGAAGCGCGCCGTCCACGGACAGTTTGGGCATCGAAAAGTAACCGCCCGCGCTGATGACCTTTCCGCCGTACTGGACAGGCTTGCCGTCTTTGAGGATGCCCTTGACGAACGGATGCTGTTTGAACTGCTGGAACAGACGGTGCTGGTCGATAAACGGATCCCGCGCATCGAGTGGAATCACGAAGCCGATGGAGATGAGATTGTCGGACATGTGATAGATCCAGGTGCCCCCGACACAGTCGGGCTTCGAGGGATACCCCATGGTGTGAACGACCCGGCCCGGCTCCGTGCGCCCGGCGGGCATCTCGAAGACCTCCTTGACGCCCGTCTCGAATACCTGGTTCGCCTTTCCGCTGAGAAGGCCCTTTCGCCGGATGAGTTCCTTCGACAGATACCCGCGCGGTCCGTCGCCGAAAATAGTGACCTTCGATCGAAGGTCGATGCCCGGTTCGAAGTTGCTCTTCCTCTCTCCGGCAGCGTTGATCCCCTTGTCGCCGGTTCGCACCCCGACCACACGTGAATCCTCCTCGAGGATCTCCACGCCGGCGAACCCCGGGAAAACGTTGACGCCGCTCTTCTCGACCAATCCGGCGAGCCATCGCGTGAATTTGGCGAGGGAGACGACCTTGTTTCCATGATTGGACATAACGGGGGGCACGTAGGGCAGGCGCATCGCCCTGAGAGAGGTGAGGTAGTAGATGTCATCCCGTATGACGTCCGCTTCGATCGGGCAACCCGTGTCCTTGTAGTCGGGGACGAGTTCCACGAGCGTCCGCGGGTCGATCACCGCTCCGGAAAAGCCGTGTGCCCCGACCTCGCCGGCCTTGTCGATGAGAACGATCATCGGTTCGAGGCGTTGACCCTCGCCCGATGCCTCGACTTTCTTGTTGTGCTCTTCGACGAGCCTGGACAGGTGGTAGGCTCCGGCAAGGGAGCCGGGACCCCCGCCCACGAAAAGGACATCGGCGTCGAGCTTCTCGCGTTCTTCGGGCGCCGACAGACTCACATGGCGGACAAACGTGTTCATGGGGCCTCCTGGTGATCGCGACGAGTCGTACTGAAAGTTGGGAAAAAAGTTTAGCACGCCGTCGAGAGAGGTGTAAAACGATTTTGAATTCCAAGCGGTCGCTTGGGGGCACGCGGCAGGGTATTCATTGCGCCGAGCGCCGCGGCGCTTGGCGCCTGCGGGGCAGGGTGATTCCGCTTGACTTGCCGGAGTGTTGGAGTAAGTTACCGGAAAAGCGCGATGGCGAAGGCGCGCGGTGAGCGGCAAAGAAGGGTCGATCCATGGCAGGCTCGGGAACGACAGTCGTAAAATACCACAGGGGCACGTGGTGGGAACGCATCTATCTCGTCGAGATCGTCCGG
>CAZYCB010000465.1:0-5293 GCA_964645735.1 uncultured bacterium
CCGTTGAGCGGGTCGTGCGCCGATGTCTGATCCGTGATGACATCCACCTCGACGCCCCTTCGCAGGATTTCGGGAAAAACCTCGGCGGCGTTTCCCAGGAGGCCGATGGAGAGAGGCTTGCGCGCCCGCTTGGCTTCGAACGCCCGTTCGAGCGCGTCGTCTAGGCTATCGCTCATGACGTCGAGGTAGCGTGTGGTCAAGCGGCGGCGGATCCTCTCCGGGTTGACCTCGACGGCCAGACACACACCGTCGTTCATGGTCACGGCCAGCGGCTGGGCTCCTCCCATACCGCCCAGGCCCCCGGTGAGCACGATTCTCCCGGCGAGCGAGCCTGAGAAGTGCTTCGTCGCGCACGAGGCGAACGTCTCGTACGTCCCTTGGAGAATTCCCTGCGTCCCGATGTACATCCAGCTTCCCGCGGTCATCTGTCCGTACATCATCAACCCCTTGCTCTCCAGCTCCCAGAAGTGTTCCCACGTCGCCCACTTCGGAACGAGAAGAGAGTTGGCGATGAGGACGCGCGGTGCGCCGGCGTGCGTCTTGAAAACGGCGACCGGCTTGCCGGACTGGACGAGGAGCGTCTCATCGTCTCCGAGGTTTTTCAGAACCTCGACGATGCGCCCGAAGGACTCCCAGTTCCGCGCCGCCTTCCCGCTGCCGCCGTAAACGACGAGGTTTTTCGGATCCTCCGCGACTTCCGGGTCGAGGTTGTTGCAAAGCATGCGAAGGGCCGCTTCCTGAAACCAGCCCCGGCAGTTGAGCTTCGAACCGCGGGGCGCACGCACCGTTCGATTTGCGATGTCGATGGACATATTGTTTCCTCCCGTAACGAGTTTAGCACGTCCCCACGGGCCCCAAAACAACAATCGCCTCGTTCCAGCGCGCGGGTCCTGTCGCCGATTTCCCCGTCCGTGCGCGCAAGCTCAAGCGCGGCCCGGGGGCCCCATCGGCGCCCCGCCCGCGCACGACGAGAACGCGCTTCCGCGACGAGATGCCGGCTCAGAACGATCTATTGAGGATCACGTGAACTTTGGTCGCGCGGAGCGAGAGTTCTTCCCCTACGCCGAAGCTGATGTCGATGTTCCCCACTTTGGATTCCGTTCGAAGTCCGAACCCGTACCCGACGGGGTACTCGTCTTCTTTCGACACGCCTCCCTCGGCGTTCTCCGATTCCTCGAGGATGTAGCCGCCGTCGACGAAGAGATAGCCGTTCTCGCGGTTGCTCTTCCCCACGCGAAGTTCGGTCCGCAGATAGCCGGCCCTCCGCCCGTGAAACTGATTTTCGCGGTATCCCCTGATCGTCGAGGCGCCGCCGACGTAGAACTGTTCCGCAAGAGGCACGAACTCCTCGCTCGTCTCGATGTCGCGGTACACGAGTTCGACGGCGCCGTGGATGCTTCGCGTGGCGTCCGCGGTGGCTCGGACCTCGGCGTCGAAGATGTACTGCGAGATCGTCGCGCCTTCTCCGCCCTCGCGTTCGTTCACTTCCTTTCGGCCGTAGGCGTGGTGGGTTCGAAACTCGAGAAAGCCTCCCCTGTCCTCGTGGCCTGCCACAAACGTCACGCCGCCCGACAATCGCGTCCTGAACGTGCTCGAGACGCCGCCTTCGCTGAACGTGTTCCGGTCGGCGTTGGCGCCGACATCGATGCCGACGATGCCGCCCAACAAACGTCCCACGGGAACGGACGACTCCAGCCCGAGCGACTGCCACGTGTACAGGGTGTCGAGACCGACTTGTTCGAGGCGGATACCCAAGGCGAGTCGCCGGCCGAGAAAGAAACGCTCTCGATAGGAAAGCGATGTCTCGCTTCTACCCTGTCCATCGTCCTGCCAGTGGAGGTGGAGGTCCCTGAGCGAACCGCCGATGTTGGTCACGTCGAGGCGGACGAGGCCGGAGAGCACGCGCTCCTGGTCTCCATCCCGCTCCGCGTAGCCGAGTGCGCCGGAAAGGCTGTTCGCTCCGCTCGGTTCGACCACCCGGACGAGCACTTCGACCCCTTTCCCGCCGGGCGACATGCGGACGGTCGGATAGGAGACTTCGCGGAACACGCCGCTGCTCGAGAGCCTCAAGTAGCACTCCCTGAGCCGCTCGCCGTCGTAGGGCTCACCCGCGTGCAGACCGGAAAGCTTCGCCGCAAGTTCTTTTTTCGTATGCGTGAGCCCCTCGAACTCGACCCCGTCGATCGTCTGCGGCCTCCCCTCGACGACGTAGATCGAGAGATCCACCGAGTTCGAAGCCCGGTCGAACGCGAGACTGTCGACCCAGATCTGCGCGAACGGATACCCGTTCTCATCGTAATATTGCAGCACTCTCTGGAATCCCCCGCGCAGATCTTCGGGCACGTAGCGGTCGCCGTTTCGCACGCCGAGAGCCTCTCTCGTCTTCGCCCCGTCGAGCCGATCGATGCCTCTCACGCGGATGCCGCCGTATCGCGCGGGCTCGCCCTCGTCGATGAAGAGCACGACGGTGGAATCCGCACCGCTCCTCTCGATTGCTATCTTCGTCGACAGAAAACCTCTTTCGATGTACACCGTCTGGATCGCTTTCGAGAGCGCACCAGGAGTTCTCGGTGTCGCCGACGGGATGAGGCCTTCGAGCTCGTCGTCGTCGAGGAGGATGTTGCCGCGGAGCTCGATCTTCGGGGCTCCGGCCAATGCCGCGGCCGCCCACGCGACGGCGACAAGGAATATCGCACCTCGCGCCGCCGAGCTAGAAGAACGCCCGTGTTTCCAACGTAAGCTCATGGTCAACGATCCTCTGTCCCGAGAACGTCTTCTCGGCCCTGCCCTGGTACGTGCCGAGAAGCGAAATTACTTTCGAAAAACGAAGGGTCGGCGTGAGCGACCACTTCTGCGCGGTCCCCGCATCCGAGAAGAACAGCGGCTTCACTTCGGGGTCGTTGGGGAGCGTGTACCGGGTCGCCTCGTAGCGGCCGAACACGTTCAACGCCTTCGAAACGTGCCACACGAACCGGAGTCTCAAGGTGAACGCCCGTTCCTCCGCCGACGACTCGGAGTCCTTTTGATCGAGAGCCTCCAGCTCCCCGTCGAGGGTGCTCCCTCCGGGCAGCCTCAAGCCCCAACCGGCCGACACGGCCCACCCGAGAGCGTCGTACGTGCTCCCCGTCCCCACGGGGAGTCCGCGTCCGAGCCTCTTCTTCACTTCGCGCCGGAGCTCGAGATTGCCGCTCACCACCCGGGTCAATGAGTGATCGATTCTCACCGCTTCCTGCTCGAAATACCGTTCCTCGTTGACGTCCTCGTAGCGGTTGTCCTCTTCGTCATCCCTTTGAAAGCGGAACGACAGCGACCAGTCGGCATACGATTCGAGAAGCGACCACTCCTGGCGGAGCGACACGATCCCCGCGCGCGTCGCCTCGTCCCGTTGGAGGGCCGATGGAAAGAGCAGGTAGGCTTTGTACGCGTCGCTCGCCGTCGTTTGTTCTTTGATGCTCAGCGACTGATTCAACGCCACGTTGGCGGCGATCCACGAAAGCACCCCGCCCGCCGGTTTCTGGACGGGCGCCTTCCAGCGGAGGTTCCATGTGAGGTCCACGCTCTGTGTCGGAATCGTCTCCTGCGTGGGGACGAGCACCACCGTATACGCACCTCGTCCGTTTCCGACGGGCTCGCCGAGCTCGTTGTAATCCCCCTTGCCCTCGCCGACGAATACGACTGACTTCTGCTGCAGCCGATCCTGAGTCTGTCCGATCTCGTACTCGACGGTCGAGCTCAGGCCGATTCGATCGCTCCGCACGAGTCCGTTCAATCGCGCGAGATCGGACGAGTGCTCCCCGCCGAAAGCTTTGTCGTCGCGGATCCGGTGGGTGTAGAGGATCTCGCCCTGGAGCGCCTGCGACCGGCGCGACGCGACGGAACCGCCGAAGGCGATGTCCGTTCGCGTGTCCACCCAGCCGTTCGTGGTGTCGGCAAGCTCGCGTGTATCCCGTTCTTCACCGTAGAGCGAGTACGAGAGAATCCCGTCGCGCCGGTTCGCGAGGCGCACGGCGTACCGCTCCCATGCGATCCCGCTGTCCGGCAGGACGGGCGACGACAGCCGGTACTCCTCCGCGGCGTACTCCACCGACGGGATGAACTTCCACAAGCCGTACGAGAGCGACGTTTCGCCGTGCCGCCGCGTCCTCTCGTCGTTTTTTCCCTCGACGTCGGTCGTGAATGCGCGGCCCGTCAGCCGCTGGTCGCCCTCCTTGATCACCGAGGCCCGCACCTCGTGTTTGGTGCCGGAAAAATCGTCCCGGTCGATGCGGCCGAGCTGATAATCGAGCGTGATCTTGTCGGCTCTGTTGAACGATGACGCCAGTTCCTCGAGGACCTCCCTTCCCACGAGCGGCGCGTTCTCGAGGTTCCAGTCGCGGTAGAAATACGACGGGCGCGTTTTCTCGAGGCTCTTGTAGCGGTCGAGGACTGTGCTCACCGAACCGACCACCTCGAGGGCGCCGACGCCGATGGGGATTCCCTTCAAGCGAATCCTCGCCTCTCCGGCATCGCCGATGTTGTCGCCATCGTCGACGCCGGAGAGAGTATTCGCGTCGAAATCGCTGATGTTGTATTGAAGGTCGAACCCGAAAACGCCCGCGTTTCCCCTCGAAAGGCGCGTCGTGTACACGACGTGCGACTGCGGGAGCGGCAGCTGTTTTCCAACCACGTAGTTGCCCTTACCCGCTCCTGCGAACCGGTAGATCGGCACCGCTTTGACGCTCACGCCGTCGAGCACGTAGTCCCCGTCGCCGGAGCCAACACCGGCGAAGGCCACTTCGTAGTCCCCCGTAGAATCGTCGAATTCGTAGTGGAGCGGCGTCCCGGAAGCGCTATCCGCGGGAATCGCGACGTAGTGCCCCTTCCCTGCGCCCACGAACGACGCCCCTTCGGCGATGGCGAGCCTTTCGTCGTCTCCCGCGTTTTCGATGACGATCCTTTCCGCTTCGTCGAGCGACACCGATTTCGGACGATCGCCGTCGTCGCTTTCCTTCGCGGCCAGCGCGGCAAGCTTCAGCCCGCCGGGGAGATCTCCGGCCGCCGTGCCGAAAACAGAACTGCGGTCGAACTCTTCCTGCGTGGCCTCGAAATCGACGGAGATCTCCCTGTCGGCGGTCACGGGCCGTCTCGCTGTGAATGTGAGCGTGCCCTGGTCGTAGTCGATCGTGTAGTCCCGGTTCTGGCCGCGCAGCAGCAGCTCCCCGTCGAAGTACACTTTCTCGGTGCCTGCGATGATGACCTCGTTCGTCGCACCGCTCTGCGACAGGAGTTCGTAGGGCCCCTGCAGCTGGTCGGT
>CAZYCB010000466.1:0-1927 GCA_964645735.1 uncultured bacterium
TGGATTACGAAAGCGAGGTCTTTATCGACGGGGTCTCCGTGGGTGTTCACTACGGCGGCAGTTCGTCATTTTCGCACGACATCACGTCCCACGTTAAGCCGGGCGGTAAGCACAATCTTGTAGTGTACGTAGCTGACGACGCCAGATCGGGCATCCAGACCTGCGGCAAGCAGTCGGGTCTGTATCATTCCCATGGTTGCCTTTACACGAGAACCACCGGCATTTGGCAGACGATCTGGTTGGAGGCGGTCCCGGAATATGGCCTTGATAGTTGCCATATCGTTCCCGACCTCGATGAGAAGAGGTTTATAGTCACACCCAGATTCATCGCCGTGAAGAACGGGTATAAGTTCCGCGCTACGTTGAGGGAAGGAAGGAAGATCGTCTCCACGGTTGACGTCGCCGCCGTACAGGGCGTGCCGAGCTTCGTCCCCGTCCCCAAGCCCAAAACCTGGTCGCCTGCGGATCCATTCCTCTACGACCTAACGTTTGAGGTGCTTAATGAGAAAGGAAAGACTATCGACCGTGTGAAGAGCTACGCGGGGATGCGCAAGATCCACGTCGAGGGGAACCGTCTGTATCTCAATAACGAACCCGTCTATCTGCGGTTTGTCCTCGACCAGGGATTCTATCCGGATGGTATTTGGACAGCGCCGAGCGACGACGCTCTCAGGAACGATATCGAACTCTCCATTGCGGCCGGTTTCAATGGGGCGAGGCTCCACCAGAAGGTTTTTGAGGAACGTTTCCATTACTGGGCGGATCGGCTTGGCTACATGACTTGGGGCGAGTCAGCCAGTTGGGGCGGCGATATCAACAAGGTCGAAACGGCCCGGAATTTCCTGAGCGAATGGGAGGAGATCGTCGCCCGCGATCGAAATCATCCATCGATCATCGCCTGGACGCCGTTCAACGAAACCGGCGGAAAACATCATACGGACGGACGCCAACACGATCGACTCCTGATCGACGTCTACGACCTGACCCACCATCTTGACCCGACGCGTCCGGTGAACGACACGAGCGGATATTACCACGCGCGAACGGACCTCTGGACGATCCACGACTACCAGCAGGACCCCGAAAAGTTCAGGGAGAACCTGTCTCTTCGCGAGGACGGACGGCCCTTCCAGCATAAACACTGGGTCATGAAGCATTCCGATGGCAGCCGCGGCGCCGACTTCGAGCCTGATTACGCCGGACAACCTTACCTGGTGGACGAATACGGCGGGATCAAATGGGCTCCCGATGAGAAGATCGACGATTACCAGAAGTCGTGGGGCTACGGCGAGAAACCCACCCGTATTGAAGAGTTCTACGAAAGACTCGAAAAACTGACAGATGTGATACTCAGCTTCGATCACATATCCGGCTACTGCTACACCCAACTCACCGACGTCGAACAGGAACAGAACGGCGTCTACTTCTACGATCGCCGAAACAAATTCGACATGAAGCGGATCAAGAGGATCTTTGGCAAGACAAAACCGGGCTACGTCGGCTAACGATTGCGGGGTGCGGATTGCGGAATTCGGCATCGCAAGGGCGCGCGCATGGATACACTGAAGAATAGCAAACTGGCATTGAGGGAGGTCATACCATGAGCCGTCGTTCATCGGTGATATCTCGTGTGATGAGAGCAGCGGCAATCACTCTCGGACTCTTCTTCTGTGCGATATTGACTGGTATTATTTCCAAGATCTTGCGTATTGAGTCAGGTCGGTCTATTGGTCCCGAGTTTATGGTTCTGGCCAGCCTGATTCTGGTCCTTGGTTTGCTCATCCGCCGCAGTCTGAAGTGGCGGCTCTCGGATTTCATCGTTGGGGTATTGCCGGTGGAACTCTTGATCCTCCTTATCGTTGTGGAAGCCAGGGGTTGGGAATCGTTGTTCATTTTTGAGGCGTCATATGACAACTGGTTCCTCGAA
>CAZYCB010000467.1:0-5555 GCA_964645735.1 uncultured bacterium
GGCGGCGGGAATCGAACCCGTTTGCAGCGTAAACTCTAACCTGATGATGGCGCGCGATTTCGGTTGTTATCGCCTCGAGAATATCCACTTATTCTGCGATGGTTTGTCCCTGGCGTCCTCCCCGGTCCTCTGCCGTCCACCCCCGTCATGGAGATATTTTGGAGACGGTCCGGGCCGAAAAGTACATTTCCCTTTGGTGTACTGGTCCAACGAATTCAACGTCCTTGGTTGAAGCTCAAATGATGCGGGCCAGAGGCGCGTTCCCGTCGATCCTGCGACCGAAGCCCTCGCAATGAATCACGGTCACCCCGTGAATCTTGCCTGCCCGCAGTTCGTCCGTGACCTTCTCCAGCATGAACGGTTGGATATATGCAGCAATGGCCATCATGGTCTTGCCTCCGCAACCGGAATCGTTTCAGCCTTTCGTTCCCCACGGACCTCGACCAGGTAGTAGAGCGCCGGCAAGACGATCATCGTCAACAACGTGGCGGACACGAGACCGCCCAGCACGACGGTCGCGAGCGGTCGCTGAATCTCCGATCCGCCCCCGGTTGACCAGACCAACGGCAATAGTCCCACAAGCGTCGTCACAGCCGTCATCAAGAGGGGCCGCAATCGCAATTCGCATCCCCGCTGGACCGCTTCCATCGGGCTCAATCCCTCTCGACGCAGTTGGTCGAAGAACGACACCAGGATCGTGCCGTTTTGGACCGCTATTCCGAATAGCGCGATGAATCCGATCGACGCGGAAACGCTGAGCGGGATATTCAAAAGCAGAATCGCGAGGATGCCGCCGACCAACGCGAACGGCAGGTTCAGCATCACCAGGAGGGCACTTTTCAACGAGTTGAACGCCGAAAACAACATCAGAAAAATCAGCAGGACGGAAACCGGAACCACAATGGCCAATCGTTTCATAGCCCGTTGCTGGTTTTCGAACTGTCCGCCGTAATCCGCGAAATACCCTTCCGGTAGTGCTCCGACCACCGGCTGAATCGCTTCGCGCACTTCACCCACGAAACTTCCCATATCGCGGCCCCTGATGTTGCACTCGACAACCACGCGACGCATTCCGTTTTCGCGGCTCACTTGAGCCGGCGCCTCTATCTCCCGTATCCGGGTCAGTTCTCCCAACGGAATGCGAGCCCCCTCGGGAGATAGCACAAGAATGCGCTCCAATTCGGCAATGTCGCGGCGCAATTCCTCCGGAAAGCGGACGAGGACCGCGAATCGCTTCTGCTCTTCTACAACCGTTGAGGCAACTTTGCCGCCCACCGCGGTCTCGATGATCTCGTTGATGTCCGCGATGTTGATCTTATGCCGGGCGATGGCCTTCCGGTCCACCACCAACTCGACCTGCGGGAATCCAGAGACCTGTTCGACCTTTACATCCTCCGCTCCCCGGACGCCCTGCATTAGAACGGCCACACGGTTGGCGTTCTCGCGTAGAACTTCCAGGTCCGCCCCGAAGAGCTTGATCGCCAGGTCGCTCTTGATGCCGGAGATCAATTCGTTCACCCGTAGCGCAATCGGTTGGGAAAACGACAGCCGTATACCCGGGATGCTGGATAGCTCCTCTTGTATCGCCGCCACGAGTTCCCGCTTGGATCGGCCGGTCTGCCCCTCCCCCTTCGGATGCAGCAGGACGAAAACGTCGTTTTGCTCCGGGCCCACGGGATCCTCGGAAATCTCGGCCCGACCGGTCTTGTTCACTATGGTCTGGACCTCCGGGAACCTCGCGATAAGACGGCGCTCGATCTCCGTTCCCACCGCAACGGATCCTTCCAGAGATGCCGACGGGAGCCGGACCACGTTGATCGCAATGGCGCCCTCGTCGAGCTGAGGAAGGAACTCCGTGCCTACACGCGACGCCAATGACAGCGACACAAACAGAATGACTCCGGCAATCGCCACAATGGTTTTCGGCCTTCGCAACGCAAAATGGAGCGCTGGAAGGTACCCTCGCTTGACTATGCGAATGGCCGCATCGTCCCTCTCCTTTCGGCGCGCGCGAATGAAGAACGAGCTCAACACCGGAATGATGGTCAGCGCCACGAGCAAGGATCCGGCCATCGCAAAGCACATGGTCAGAGCCAACGGCCGAAACATCTTGCCTTCCATTTGTTGGAGCGAGAAAAGGGGCAGGAAGACAATCACGATGATCAGTATCGCGAAAACAACCGGTCGCGCGACTTCACGAACCGCCTCGTAGGTAATCTCCAACCGCGAAAGCCCGCTACCGGCTTTCTCAGAAAGATGACGAACGGTGTTCTCGCAGACCACGATCGAAGCGTCAACAATCATGCCCAATGCGATGGCCAACCCTCCCAGACTCATCAAATTCGCCGTAACGCCTTGCCAACCCATCAGGATGAACGCGATGGACGCAGTGAGCGGCAGCGAAAGCGCGACGATCAGAGACGCACGGACATTACCCAGGAACAGGAACAACACGCCGATCACCAATAGACCGCCCTGCCAAAGAGCGTCACCCACCGTACGAACGCACTCTTGAATCAGCGCGGTCCTGTCGTAAAACGGGTTGATGCGGATACCCTTTGGTAGTCCGGCCTGGATTTTCGGTATGGCTTTCTTCACTGCGTCGACCACCAGCTTCGAATTCTCATCCTTGAGCATGATGGTCATCCCCGCCACCGCCTCACCCTTCCCGTCGCGCGTCACGGCTCCCTGTCTGGTTTCGGGTCCGAGCTTCACTTCGGCGACATCGCGCAAGAACACGGCTGCGCCATCCTGGGCTTTGAGGACGATGTCCTCGATATCCCCGATGCCGCGAAAAAGACCGAGGCTCCGCACGTACGCTTGCTCCCAACCCCGCACCAGAAAGTTGCCCCCTGCGTTGGCGTTGTTCCGGTCGATGGCCTCCAACACATCCGTCAGGGTGATCCCGTATTTCAGAAGGCGGCTCTGGTCCACAAGCACTTGGTATTGCTTCACGAACCCGCCAAAACTATTGACTTCGTTGATGCCCGGAATGGCTCGTAGCTGGGGAGCGATGTACCAGTCCTGAATAGTCCGCAACTCCATTGCTGTGTGCGTATCGCTCTCCAACGTATACTGATAGATTTCGCCCAAACCCGTGCTGATAGGGCCCATTTCGGGCTGAGCCCACTCCGGCAGTTGTTCCTTGGCGGACTCCAAACGCTGAAACACGAGCTGCCGCGCGAAATAGACGTCCACGCCGTCTTCCAGCACGATGATGACCTGTGACAGCGCCGCTTTCGACAGCGAGCGCACCTGCCGCACGCTCGGCAGCCCCTGCATGGCCAGTTCGATCGGGAAGGTGATCTGTTGCTCCACGTCGAGCGGCGCCAGACCTGGCGCTTCGGTAAGGATCATCACCTGGACGTTGGTGACGTCGGGGAACGCATCGACCGGAAGCGTCTTCCAGGCAACTATCCCGGCGCCCACAACAAGGAGCGTCCCGAGAATGACCAGCATGCGCTGGTGCATTACAGACCGAAGGAACTTATCGAGCACGGCAACGTCCTCCCGTCAGTCGGCGCAGCCAGCGCCCATTTTCTCTCGCAATACGTCCGATTTGAGCAAGAATGCTCCTTCGGCCACAACCGTCTCGCCCTCTTGGAGTCCTTCGAGGAGTTCCACCGCGCCGAAGAACTCGCGCCCTTTCCGCACGTCTTGCCGCACAAAGAAGTCGTCCTTCCAGTGTTTGAAGACAAAATCCTTCCCCTCGTCCGAGAGCACGGCGTTCCGCGGCACCGCCAGCACCTCCTCGACTTGCCCGTCTCCGAGGGCAATCGTCGCTTCGCAGAACATCCCCGGTCTTAACGCCATATCGGTATTCTCGACCGTTGCCCGTACTTTCACCATTCGGGTTTCCTCGCTCATCGTGGCGCCCACGTACGTCAACATACCCTTGAACCGCCGATCGGGAAAAGCGGTCACGGAGATCTCGACCGGAACGGCCCCGCGTTCCTCGGCTCCAATCAGTTGCGCCAGGTCCTGCGCGTGCACGTTAGCCCAGACCCACACTGTGCTCAGATCCGCCAGCAACATGACGTCATTCCCAGGTTCCGCCGTTTCCCCAGCCACCACGTGCTTTTCGATGATCGTACCCGCGATGGGCGCACGCACCGGAAGGCTGACCCAGCCTGTTCCGTGCTGGGGCTCCCGCAATCTCGCCAGGTCAGCTTCCGTAAGTCCCAACACGTGAAGCGTCTCCTCGGAGGACTTCAATTCCGTGCGGTGTTGTTCATAGACCATTTGCGCATCGATCATGTCTTGCTCGGAGCTCACCTTCTGTTCCCAGAGGCGCTTTTCGCGTGTGAACGTTCTCTCGGCCAGTTCCGTAAGGGTCCGGTTGCGCTCGTGCTCAGCCAGAGCGCTGCCCAGTTCCACGCTTCCCAGGGTGAGCAGTATGTCACCGGCTTTCACGCGCGTGCCGATATCTGTCTTTACAGACTCGATGACGCCCGCGATGGGCGGGCGGATATGCACTGCCGCGTTTTCGTTCAACGCCACTTCGCCGGTGGTGGACAGGGTCGATGACACCTTTGTTCGCGTCACGGTCTGCGTTCTCACCAGACCGCCGCCATCTTCCCGTTTGAAAAGACTGGCGTCCACTTTCACAACGCCCACTTCGTAACGGCACTCGGCGCATTGATACATTGGCAGGTCGTGTTCACATTTCACCGACACTCGTTCCTCGAGAGAATTCCGAGCGGCGTCTGCCGGCGTTGCGGGTAGGCCGTGTCCTTCGCTACCTGCCTGCTGCCCATCTTGAGCCTTCGCGGGGGCGGCACCCCCAACCTCATGCCCACCCCTTCCGCATCCGCTGGCCGCGATGATGACCGCCACGGCGAAGCAAGCGACCAACGATCTCCTGTCGTTCCTTTTCATGATTACTCCTTCGAAGATAGCTGGGGTGACGTCGTGTTGAGTGCCTCCCATTCGGCGCGGGCGCTGTTGAGTTCGAGGAGCCTCTCGATGTACACGAGCCGCGCCTCCTGCAACGTGCGTTGGGTATCGAGTAGATCGATGAAGCCGAACTTGCCCGCCTCAAAACCTTCCCGGACGAGGTCAAGCGCCTGTTCGGCGCGGGGGAGAATGCGATCGCGATACGCGCTCGCTTGATCGGCGGCGGCGCGGAAAGTCTCGAACGCGGTCCGGCGAGCTGCCGCGAAATCTCTCGTCGTTGCGACAAGCTCGGCGCGCGCCGTCTCGAGTTCGGCGCGCTTTTCGCGCCTCAGCCCACCGCCGAGATCGAACAAGGGAATCGAGATTACGGCTTCTATTTCCATGATGTCGTTGTCTGCCTCGTCGCGCCCCGCGGCGAATCGGAGACCGAGATCCGGGAGAGGTTCGAGCTTCGCCCTTTTGAGCTCTTGCTCCGCCCGCTCGCGCCGCGCGTCGGCGCCGGCGACGAGCGGGTGTCGATCGGGCGCAGCACCGCCCGGGGATGTCGATCCGACGAGTGTCGTGTCCGCCGGAAGGTCACCGACGAGCGTGATCTCTCGAGGGACTTCTCCCATTAGAATGAAAAGATCTTCGCGGGCGACTTTTCGTTCGCGTCCTCG
>CAZYCB010000468.1:0-2424 GCA_964645735.1 uncultured bacterium
GGATCCCATAGGTCGTCCAGACTTGCGGGGCACCGATCTTCGCCAGCGAGTCCCAAAGCGGGACCTGCTGCATCGAAGACTTCTCGGGACCTTTCGGTTCCTCCGGTCTCGGAGGCACGGTCAAGATGAAGTTTTCGAACACTTCCTGCACATCGTCCCGCGCGGCGAGTTCGAGGATGACATCCTTGGTCGCCTTGACGAGAACGACGTTGTCGATCCAGAACGGGCGAACCATCTTCACCTTGTTCCGAACCGCAGTGGCGTTCAAGTGGTTGACGAGACCCGCCTGGGACATCCCGGCTGCCCGGCGTAGTTCGGCGAACGCCGGACCGCGGGCCCCGCGGACCGCGTTGAGGTTCGCCACGGCGCGCATCTTGACGACGGCCGTGACCGTTTCATCTGGCTTCGCGGCGGACATTTGCTTCACGAGTTCCGCCGACAGCTTACCCATCGGGTCGCCTTTGGCGCCAGCCTGCTGGACCTGGGGCACGACGAGCAGCAGCAAAAGCAGAACCGCCGCGGAAGCGATTAGAAGCTTCTTTTGTCTCATGACAAATCCTTTCTCTGCGCAAACCCGAATGCCACAGATATGTCAGGGTTGTGAGAAACACCACGTGTTGATCCGGTTGACCAGTTGAACATGACTTCTCCGTTACTCATCCCTCATGTTTCTCGGAGTTTTCATGTACACTACGCGGTAGTCCTCCACTTCCCCGAATATCTGATCGCCATCCGGGCTCACGTCGGGATCGTCATAACTAACGATTCCGCGGGTCCAGAGATTCACGATGCCCTTGTCCTGCCCATTGTCATTCGGGGGACCTTGGATGCCCCCCTTCGCATCCGCCGCAAAGGCATCGACGTTCGGAACCCGGAACGAAGTGAGATAGTAGACGCGAACAACGCCTTGTGTGGTCGGGAAGTAGCTGTGAAGGTTGATGTGTTCGCGAATCATCACCTCGCCCTTGCTCCAGACCTTGTCGCCGTTCCAGTCCACCCACAGAGAGAGCGTGAGATCCTGCGTGAACTCGGTAGCCAGCCTCGAAGACGCGTTGGGAATCTCGATCTCCCACAGCACGAGCGCCTTCTTGTTTTTCACCCAATGGGTTCCGTGATTCACGAAACGGATACCGTCGATCTTGAAGCTTTTGGCTCCGAGACGCTCGATATCTTTTTCCCACAGCTGAACCTGGGGGTACGGAGCGGGCGCCGGCGCAGCGTGCACGTACTTCGCTGATGCGCGGCCCGCGTTCGTCGCATCGAGCACGTTCACGTCCCCGCTTTCAAGGTACACGCCGATGTTGACGTCCCCTACGACGTTCTCGTTGTACAGATAGACATCCAGCTGCGCGAACGCGGTGGACGCTCCGACAAGGAGAACGAGGAGGAACGCAAGTAAGAACTTGTTCGATTGACTCATGCTTACTCCTCCTGTTGCTCGGCGCACGTCGACAACGTGCCGTCGAGCGTGTGTTCACCCGTCGGTCCGACGCCGGTCTCACCGCTGTCCCTCTCGCCACGAAGATCGCGACCGAGGACCCTGAATGCTCATTTCCCCCTTTCGTTGTTCGTTCGGCCTCGGTTTTCCGCGCGAACCTGTCGCCGCATGCGGTGCGTTCTTGAGAACGCGCCGCACACACGGCGGACCCGGTCAGACTTCATGGTGAGATCGAAACGTGAGTGTGGCCGACTCGTGCAGCCGATGTATTGGGATGAGGGAAGCGCATGGGGAACGCGCGGGCGTTCGCCGTTGCCGGCCCCATAATGGAACGAATGGAGAGAGGTGGTCAGCCGCGAATCCCTGTACCACTCCGAGCACAGCTGCATTTGTGGACCTTGGGAGAAAGGCGAAAACAACACTGTGCCTGATGAGTCGTCTGAAAAACACTTCGCACAGCAGCGTGGGGTGCAGTGCAACAGCTGCGGCTATGTCTTGAGAGACATCTTTCAGATGCCGCGGAGTATATCATCGATCTCCGCAACAGTCAATCGCAACGTAAAGGGAAAGTCCGCGTGACGACGCATCGAAACGCGACATGACAACGGCGTCGAAGAGGTGTGACCTCCGGCTCGCCACGGCGCAAAAAATACCGCTTATCGGAACCGAGACCCGAGGGACAAAACTGCTGATGCGGGACTGCACGTGCGGGCACCGGTCGCCGAAGGGACAAAAAAACCGGCACCTCCGTCAGAGGTGCCGGGGAAACATGATCCATCGGCCAGGCGATCGTCTCGGAGCGCCGGTCCCGGCCGTCTGGCCGGCAGGCTCGCCTTACCACGTCGTCCGACGCTGTCCGGATCCCTCGCTATTCACCGTAGAGCGATTTGATTTGGCCCCACGTCGAAGGCTCGACCGGAACGTTGCACTCCCCGCGTATCCGGATCGCGATCTGCGTCGCACTCCCCCATCCTCCCCGAACCCAG
>CAZYCB010000469.1:0-1723 GCA_964645735.1 uncultured bacterium
CCTATCCCGAACTGCACAAACGCTTCGACAGTGGCGGCTACGTTCTCGCCAAACGCGGGTGGAACATGCTCTTCCGCCTGCGGCACCGCGAAGGCGGAGAGGTGTGCCTCGGTAACCACTCCCTGTACGGCTACTACCGCAGATTCTGGGCGGAGGAGAAGGAACAGGAGAAACTCTTTGAGGGCAGGCATGCCGACTGGTTTGCCCAGGGATATACAGGCCGACCGCCGCAGATGTGCTACACCAACCGTGGGCTGGTGGCGCAGGTCGCGAAGGATGCATGCGAGTTCTTCGAGACCGGCAAGAACTACCCAGGGGCACAGGCGGGCGGCGACTGTTTCTGCGTCGAGCCGATGGACAATGACCAGTTCTGCAAGTGCGCAAGTTGCCAGAAGTGGCTCACCGGCCGCGACGCCGGCAGCCCATTCTTCACCAACGGCTGCCACAGCGACTACTTCTTCCAATTCGTCAATGAAGTCGCCAAGATCGTCGGTCAGAAGCACCCCGACAAACACATCGTCTGCCTCTCATACATGACCCACGGTGCGCCACCCCAGACGTTCAGGCTCGAACCGAACGTAATCGTCCAGTATTGCTTCGCCTGCAATCGTCTGAACTTTGACCGCGCATCGTACAACCACGAGGTGGAACTGCTCAAACAGTGGCGGCAGGAATATCCCGGTCGCACGCTGTATCTGTGGCTTTACTACACCTTTCCCGTCGAGATCGCGATCAATGGAAAATTCCATTGCTTCCCTGGCTTCTTCGCCCACGCCATCGGCGAGCAATTCGATCTCTTTCGGCAGTATGACTATCGCGGAGCGTTCCACTGCGGCTACGGGCAGGATGTGGAGGCGTACGTCACCTACCGGCTAATGGACGACCCCACCCTGAAAATGGACTTGCTGCTGGACGAGTACTTCACGCGGCTTTATGGGCCGGCGGCGGGACCGATGCGTGAGTTCTACCAGACGGTCGAGCAGGCCTACGGCAATCCGGCCAACTACCCCAAGGCGATTGCCACAGGAAAAATCGAGGGCCACCATCACCAGACCGAGGACATGGCGTGGGGGTACCTGGGCAACGCGAAGCGGATGGAGACACTCGGGAGCCTGATGGAGGAGGCGAAGGCGGCAGCACAGACACCCGAGCAGAAGCGGCGGGTCGTGTTGTTCGAGATGGGCACCTGGGACTACATGACCGCTGGGCGAAAACAGTACCTGGAGCGCGTCAAGTCGAGGTAGGGGACAGCGGCGCGCCGCGTCCCGTTCTCGTCCAGATGATCACTGCGGGATTGCTGGCCGCTGAACGTGGCGTTAGCACCGCCGGATGCCGTGCCATTATCCCATCAACTCAACCGTCTCTTTGGCGTCGCAACAATACGACCGTATTCTGAGACAACGCTCCTGAGGGTGGTCAGGACTGTTGTCGGCTCGTGGAACACGATCTTCGGTAATCGGCCAAGGCACGTTCGACAAGATGGCTTAGCTGGCAGCGGGCTTCCCAGGTCCACTCTCGGTAGTCGGCGATCAGAGTGCTGGTGATCCAGACTGTCACCTTCTCTTTCGGGGAAGTCGTAGTACCGTTGCCTGGCGGGCGTCCGCGTCTCACAGGGACGGGGAATAATGGGGTGGACGGTGGCGGTGACTCAGGGGTGGGTGGGTAATTCTTCGGTCGGCGTGCATGTGAGCAATCGGGGACAAGTTGCCGAACGGGCGAAAGA
>CAZYCB010000470.1:0-5862 GCA_964645735.1 uncultured bacterium
ACTCCCCTCGGACGTCCTCGCGGAGCCGAAGATCGAGATTTTCCTGATGTGCCGGTACGGTTTGAACACCTTGAACGCGTAACGCATCTCCCGCATCGATCGATTGATCACTTTGAGGTCGAGGACGTCGAGATCGTCGTCCTGCACTCCGAGAGAGCCGAGGAGAATCTCGCGGCAGAGTGCGCTCCGAAGCGAGTTGTCCTCCGCCGCGAGAATCGAACGAGCCGCATCGAGCGCTCTTTCGATATCCTCCTGTCTCAATCCCCTTCGCCGCACACCGGCAGTTTCGTCGCGCATGCTGTTCACCTACTCGTGTTCACTGGAAAAGTTCGAGAAGCCTTTCCATCTCGCCTTCGGCGAGGACGACGTCAGCGCCCTCGGCGAGTTCCCTCGATCTGGGCCGAAAGGCAACGAAGCATCCTGCCACTCCCAGAAGCGGTATGTCGTTTTCTCCGTCTCCAACGAAAGCGGTCCGCGAGAGCGGCACGCCGTGCCTCACCGCCATGTCCCTGAGCGCGTCCGGTTTTCCGTGCGTGTCGAAGCTCGTCGCCGTCCAGGCGGAGAGCTTTCCCCGCTCATCGAAAAAAATCTTGTTCGTGTAGACCTCGTCGAAAGGATGATCGGGAAAGAGCGTGTCGAGCACGATGTCGAGCGTGCCGGAGATGACGCCGAGTGTGAGCCCGCGCCGCTTGAGTTCGTGAACGGTTTCCCGCGCGCGATCGAAGAGACTGAACTCGCGAACCGACTCGACGATCTCATCCCGTGTGGCACCCCTCTCGATCCACCCCGACACGTCGAGCTTCACCCACCGCTCGTAGGAGAGCTTCCCTTCGCAGTACATCTGGTACCGGAACCGGTTTATCTCCCGGCTTCCGCCGAACTTGAGGTTCAGGACCTCCCAAATCACGAGCCCCGATGGGTGCCGGACGAGCGTCCCGTCGACGTCGAAACACACGAGGTCGTATGCCCTGTTCATCATCGTTGCCGGCAGCTTTGTGGCCGCGTCCCTCCATAGCGTGCCGCCACACGATACAGAGGGCGACCGTTTCCTCCAAGCAAAAACGGCCCGAGCGGCACGAAAGACGGACGTGCCGCCGGCGGTTTCTCCTCGACCGTCCACCGGCGCCGCGCGCTCGGCGGTACGGATCGGCGGAGTGCCAATGTCGTGTGTAAGGATACAGGACTTTCGCCGACCAACCTTAGGACCATCCACAGGCGGACATGCGGAAAGCGGAGCAACTGTTGAAATGACAATGAATTCGCAGACATCCTCTCGCTCGGGACACCCTTCGTCACCCGCCCGCCGCGAGCCGCGTTCCGTAAGAAGGACACCGATAACGTGCAGAGGGATCGTCCTGCTGCTCTCCGAGCGGCAGGATCACGGGCTTTCGTTCCCGGGGCGTATTGCGGTTTACGTCCATCTTGGCCTCTGCGTCTTCTGCCGGAGACTCGAGCGCCAGCTCGACATCATCAGAGAGCTGTCTCGAGCGATCGGCGGTGTCGGAGTTGTCTCGCCGCTGGAACGCGGTCGGGACGTCGAAGCGGCGCTTTCCCCTATCGCCAAGTCCCGCA
Source organism: uncultured bacterium (assembly GCA_964645735.1). Classification (GTDB taxonomy): domain Bacteria; phylum Krumholzibacteriota; class Krumholzibacteriia; order WVZY01; family WVZY01; genus CAZYCB01. Next base: position 1,573 of record CAZYCB010000470.1, read on the forward strand.
TGAAGAAGACGCTCGCGGAAAGATCGATGAAAAGCGTGTAAGGATTTCCGGCAGTCTGCGACCAATAGAGCAAAACAGTCAGCCCTTCCCTCAGCCACGTAGCCATACGGATTGAAGGGTGGGACGCCAATGCTTTCCAGTGCACCCCCCCGACGCTGCACCGGCGTTCTGCCCTTCATTTTTTTGCGGATCATTTCTTGAAGCGGAATCGGCTTTTGAAATGCCGCATGAAGAGATCTCTCCCATACACCACTTCGACAGCGGGTATGCGGTCCCTGTGTTCTCCGAGGACTCGCATGGTCTCGGCGACCGCAAAGAGATCGTGATCCTCGTAGGTGAGGCGTGGAACTGCAGCGCGGATGGAATTCACGCGTGGATTGGGTGGGATTTCTTTCCCGTCCTTGAATTTCCCGAAGGCGTAGAGTCCTATCTCGCAGAGGCGGTGACCCGCGATGAGCATGAGCGCGGTGAACGCGACCCCTTTGAAATCCTCGTCCGCTGAGTGCGTGCCTTCGAGGAACCGATCGAGATCTATGTAGACGGCGTGACCCCCAACGGGCTCGACGAGGGGGACACCGTACTCGACAAGCTTCGCTCCGAACTTCACGACCTGGTTGATCCGGTAATCGAGGTACTCCTGTTTGACGACGAGTTTGAGCCCTTGAACGAGCGCCTTGAGGTCACGTCCCGCCAATCCTCCGTAAGTGGGGTGACCCTCGACGAGGATCTGGCGGTCGACCATCTTCATCCAGAAATCCGAGTGCATTCGAGTGAAACGGCCGTCTTCTTTGAAAACCATGCCGCCGCCGATATTGACGAGCCCGTCTTTCTTGAAGCTGATGTGAAAACCGTCCACGTACCCGAACATCTCGTGGACGATTTGCGGAATCGTCTTGTTCTCGTACCCGCGTTCCTTTTTCTGGATGAACCACGCGTTCTCCGCGAACCGGCACGCGTCGAAGAAAAACGGCACACCGTACTTCTCCGCGAGCTTCGCCACGCGCCGGATGTTATCCATCGAGACAGGCTGACCGCCGCCGGTGTTATTGGTGATCGTCATGTACACGAGCGGAACGCGATGATTGAGCGTGTCGAGGACCACCTCGAGCGACTTGAGATCCATGTTTCCGCGGAACGGACAGGTTTGGTCGCCGGCGAGGTGCTCCGGAGCGGGGAGATTCAACGGAATCATCCGGCTGTCCTCTATGTTTCCTTCGGTCGTGTCGAAGTGTGAGTTGCTCGGTATGATGAAATACGGCTGCCGCATGCCCTCGAGGCGGCTCTCGATTCGCTCCCTGAGCACGGCGGGCAACGATTTCGGTAGCACGGGGTTATGTGTCTCGGCTTTGCCGCGCAGTTCGCCGGCAAAGAGGTTGAAGAAATTGTGCTCGGCCGCCCGTCCTTGATGAAAAATGAAGAAGTTCTCGCGAACCCAATCTCTCTGCGCCCACGCGGGACCGAATGTTTCCGGAATCTGCGCCTTGAGCTCGAAGTATCCCTCGTTCGAACCGTAAGACTCGTCTCCCATGACGATCGCCGCCCACTGCTCGAGAGTCATCGTTGTCGTTCCCGAATCTGTGAGGAGATCGCATCCGGGAATCAAACGGGCCGGGAAGTTGAAAACGTTGAGACCCGTTTCCTCGGCGACTTCTCTTCGCTTCTCGAAGTCCGCGATCCTGGAGGCGGCAAAGCGCACCGCGGCGTTTCGATACGGCCTCGGCTCGAAATACCGCAGCGTTTGAGGCGTCTCCCGCAGCGGCTCTTTGAACTTCGAAATGAAGAAGGCAATCGAATCCGGCATGAGCTCTCCCTGGTAAGTTCAGTCGCATAAAGCAAATTCCGCGCCGAATCAGAGTGAAGATATATCACTTCTTCGACGCGTGACAAGCGCATAATCCCTCGAGGCGGCGGACGCAGCCTCCGGGAGAAAATGGGAACCCCTCCCGCCGCGGGGAGTACAAGCAAACAACAATACTGGTAGCGCGTTCCTCAGGAATTGTGTTAGGTTTTCTGGCAGCGGCGCAGTTGTAACTCCAACATTTTGCCGCCGATGCCCCAACTCCCCAGCCGGCCGAGCGCCGTCAAGGAACCGAATATGAAGGTCGTCCAAGATCTCGCGGGTGGGATTCTGGTCGTTTTCGCGGCAGGCATCATCGCGATCGCCCAAAACGCCGTGCGGGACGACGGGATCCCGCTGATTCCCAAGAGTCGCGCTTCGGTGTCAGAAAAACCTTACACATCGACTCCTGACCAGGATCGTTCTGTGCCGGCGCCGGCAACCGGCACAGGCGCTTCCGCGAGTGAAGGCTCGCTTTCCGCACTGCTCACCGACGAGGAACTCGCCTCCGGAGCCGTGTCACGGGACCGCGTGAAGAGCCTTCTCGAAGGCGGCCGGATCGTCGTCATCGATGCTCGTTCGGCCGCAGAGTACAAGATCGGACACATCGCCGGCGCGATCAGTGTCCCTTACGAGGGGTTGGCGGAGCTTTACGACGAGCTGACGCGAAACGTCCCCGTCGACGCCGTAGTCGTGTGTTATTGCCGGAGCGTTACGTGCGATGACTCGGATAATCTGGCTCGAGAGCTCAAGTTCATGGGGTACAAGCACGTGCTGACCTACAGGGGAGGATGGGACGAGTGGTCGCAGGCCGGTTATCCGGCGGAGGGCTCCAGCACGGTCAAGCAAGGCGGATAGGATGCAAACGAACTCGACAGCGGCGCCGCAAAAGATCAACCCGCTCACCGCGATTCTCTCCCATAGATGGTTCGTTCTCGTGCTGCGCGTTTTTCTCGGCGTCCTCTTCGTGTACTCCGCCGCCGACAAAGTGCTCGAGCCCGAGAAGTTCGCCATCGCCACGCGAGCCTACGAACTCCTGCCCGTATCCCTGACGAACCTCTTCGCGCTCGTCCTCTCCTGGTCGGAGATGCTCGCGGGAATCATGCTCATCTTCGGCGTCCAGACGCGAAAAGCGGCAGCCGCGGTGTTTCTCCTTCTCGTGATGTTCATCGTTGCCATCGGGACGACCATCGTTCGCGGAATGGCCATCGACTGCGGCTGCTTCGGCAACGAGGGAGGAACGCAGACCGGATACCTCCTCATACTCCGGAACCTCTTCCTCATCGCCGCCGCCCTGATCGTCATGCGTTTCGAAACCGGATACCTCGGCCTATCGAGGATCGTCTCGCGAAGGCCGGCGAATTCCTGATCCGCTTTGCGAACGCCGAACACGGCAAACAAAACAAGGGCCCGCGACCTTCGTCGCGGGCCCTTGCGCATGGCCAAGAGACGGCCCCGTCCGACTCAGACGCTGCCTATCCGCTTGTCCCATTGGAGAACAATCTTGTAGAGTTCTCGATTCGTCCTCGCTCCTCCGAATGCGTCCAGGAACTCCGGAGTCGAGCAGAGGCGCGCGATTCTCGCGAGCATCGAGATGTGATGCTGCGGCTTCATCTCGTTCCCCACGAGGAAGAAAACCGTTTTCACCTTGCCGTCGGTCTCGCTCGAGAACGGTACGGCGCGCTTGAGGCTCATCGCGCCGACGATGGGATGCTCGAGATCGGGAACGAAGGCGTGCGGAATTGCGACGCCGCCCCCGACGATTGTGGGTGCCTGCTTTTCCCTGTAGTTCAGCCTCTCGAGAACCGTCTCGGTCATCAGTCCCTTGTTCCGTTTCGCCACGAGCTTGGCGATCCTCTGGAACAGCCTCTCCTTGCTCTGGACGATGAGTCCTGTTACACAGAGCGAAGGGTCGAGGAAACTGGAAAGATCCTCCATGACGTCTTTTTGCATACGCTTCTTTTTCGCCGTCGCCGGAAGCGTGGCGCGGCGCACGAAAGCCTTCCCCGCTTTGTCCTTCAGCGCCTCCCGCAGATCGGCGAAATCCTCGGGCTCGAGTCCGCTCTTCATCGCCGTGATCATAAAGTCGGCCGCCTCGGGCGTCTCGCGGAGAAACTGGACCACGTCGGGGTGAATTTGCTTCGCCGTACCCAGCAGATACGCCTCCGAAACCCCAAGCATTTCAGCCACTTGAACGATCCGCGCCTTGGGAATCTTGTGCTGCCGGCCGGCTTCGATCTGGCTGAGGAACGCCGGCGATACACCCAGTTTTCTCGCCATCTCGCGGAGGCTGATCCCTTTTGCCTGTCTCAAGAGTCTGATCGTCGGTCCAAAGGCAATCCCTTGCATGTACTACCCCTTTCGTTGTGAGTTTGGACAAACGTACAGTAAACGATTAATGATGATCTGTCAAGTCGAAACGGACGAACGATAATCTTCTTTCGGAGGATTGA
>CAZYCB010000471.1:0-9383 GCA_964645735.1 uncultured bacterium
GTTCCGCGGGCACGCGATCGAGTGCCGCGTGAACGCTGAGAATCCAGCCCAGAATTTTGCCCCGTCACCCGGCATCGTGACGTTCTTCCACCTCCCGGGTGGCACGGGTGTCAGAGTGGATTCGCACGTGTATCAAGGGTACGAGGTCTCGCCCTTCTACGACTCCATGATCGCCAAAATCGTTTGCCACGGCGAGACGCGGGCCGAAGCCATCGCACGCATGAGGCGGGCCCTCGACGAATGCGTGATCGAGGGAGTGAACACGACGCTCGATTTCCAGGAGGCGATCCTCCGGGATCCTCGTTTCGAACGGGCCGAACTGAGCACGCGGTTCCTCGAGGACTTCGAATGGCCGGCCAAAAAACAGGTGGCGCCCACCCGGAATGGTGATACGATTCGGCCGTAGACGGGGTTCTACGCTAAAATGGACCGCAAACTCAAGTATTTTCTTGTCGTTGCGCTGCTCGCCCTGACCGCGTTCCTCGCCGTGGCTTTCGCCACCGCGAGACTGGGGGATTGGCCGTTTTCCCGCGGCGAATCGTGGCGCAGGGTGGAGAACCTCTCGGGTCCGCTGGGGTCGCTCGCCGCACTTTTCTTCTTTGGATTATTGGGAAAGGTGTTCGCGTGGTTCATCCCTCTGTGCATGGCCGCGCTCGGGATCGGGATCGCCTGCAACCGCGGGCGGGGAATCGGACGGGTCGTTTTCAAGAGCGCAGTCATCGTGGTGCTCGTGAACGGCCTCTTCACGCGAATACCGCTCACGCGTGACTCCGCCCTGTGGAGCGGCCTTGTGGGCCGGGACGTGGCCGGGGCGCTGACGGCGCTGCTCGGCCGCATCGGCGGAACCATCATCCTCGTCACCCTGCTTCTGCTCGTTCTCATCAAGGAAGTCCGCTTCGTCGCCCATCACGGGTCCGAGTGGGCGAAGCGGAACCCGCTCTCGCTCCGGACGGTCGGACGATTCCTGTGGACCGCGGTTGTATTTTTGGCACGTCAGGTGGGACTGGCTGTCCGGGGCATCGTCGGCGACATCCGGTCCGGGACACGCCGGTGGGCCTCGTGGCGCCAGAGCCGGCGTCGGCCGGTCGAAGAGCCCGCTGCGGTAGCGGCTGCGCCCCGCTGTACCGCCGCGCGCGAGAGGCGCGAGAAGCGAGATAAAAACGAAGAGCGTGCGGACGCCGGCGAAGCGATCGTCCCGATGGCGGAAACGCAAAAGCCGGGGCGGCCCGCCGAGCGCTCCGCGGCGAGACGTGCCGCCGAGGTCCAGAAGCCGGCGCCGGTGCCGGCGGAGGGGACCCTTTCCACCGACAAGACCATACCCATAGAAGATGCCGTTCTCCCGACGCTCTCGATGCTCAGATCCGGCGGTGAGCGCGGCTCCGGTTTCTCCGCGGAAAAGCTCAAGGGCTGGAGCGCGGTGCTTGAGGGGAAGCTGGCCAACTACGGCATCGAAGGACACGTCACGGCGGTCAATCAGGGGCCTCTCGTGACGACGTTCGAGTTCGAACCCGTCCCCGGAGTCAAAGTGCGGGAGATCGTCAGCCGGGCCGACGATCTGGCGCTGGCGATGAAGGCTCGAAGCTTGAGGCTCATCGCGCCGATACCGGGACGTTCGGTAGTGGGGATCGAGATTCCCAATCCCGACCAGGACGTCGTCTATTTTCACGACGTCCTCAAGGAAATCCCGGACCGGCTTCGCGTCAGCGGTATCATGATCGCCCTCGGCGTCGAAGTGACGGGACAGCCCTTCTATTTGAACCTGTGCAACGCGCCGCACCTCTTGATGGCGGGGACGACCGGATCGGGGAAGAGCGTTTCGCTGAACTGTTTTCTTGCCAGCATCCTCTTTCAGTACCGTCCCGCCGACGTGAGGCTCATCCTCGTGGATCCGAAGCAGGTCGAGCTCAGCACCTACAACGGAATCCCTCACCTGCTCCACCCGGTCATCATCGATCCGCGTGACGCCGTCCGTGTCTTCACGTATCTCATTGCCGAGATGGGGAGGCGAAACGAGATTTTCCGCGAGAACGGGGTGAAGAACATCGAGAGCTACAATTCGAAAGTGACCCTCGGCAAGACGGCTCCGGAGGGATCGCTAGGGAAGCTCCCGTATATCGTGCTCGTGGTGGACGAACTCGGCGATCTCGTGCTGACGAAAGGCGCCGATATCGAATCGCTCCTCTCGAGACTCTCGAACATGGCGAGGGCCGTCGGTATCCACATGATCGTGGCCACGCAGCGCCCGTCGGTGGACGTGATCGTCGGCAAGACCAAGGCGAACTTCCCCACGAGGATCGCGTTCCGCGTGGCGAGCAAGGTGGATTCGCGCACGATTCTGGACTGCATGGGAGCGGAGAAGCTCCTCGGCAAAGGAGACATGCTCCTCTCGGACGCGAAACACCCCGAAGCGCTCCGTCTCCACGGCGCATGGGTCTCGGAGGAGGAACTCGAGGCGCTCGTGAAGCACTGGAAGCGGTACGCGTTCGAGGAATCGCGCCTCGAACTCTACGAGAGCAAACAAGCCGGGGGAGAGGATCACGACGCGGACGAGTACTTCGACGACGCGCGGGAAATCGTGATGCGGTACCGGCAGGGATCCACATCGCTCCTCCAGCGAAAACTTCGCATCGGGTATGCAAGGGCGGCGAGGCTTCTCGATCACCTCGAGCAAGCGGGTGTCGTGGGGCCGCCCGACGGGAGCAAACCGCGCGAGGTGCTGGTGAACGAGGAAGCGGAAGTCGTTTACCCGTCGGACGACGAGGCGGTCTAGCGGGGCACCGGCCCGGTGGTGTCAACTCATGAAGACCTACTTCGTCAGTCTGGGTTGTCCCAAGAACACGGTCGACGCAGAAGCTTCCCTGGGTCTTCTGGTGGGCGCGGGGTGCACGATCACGGATGATCCCGCGGGCGCGGATCTGTTGATCGTGAACGCGTGCTCTTTCATCGACAGCGCGTGGCGCGAAACGCTCGAGGAAGTGGAGCGTCTCGCCCGAATCAAAGGGCGCGGTCAGCGGAAGAAGCTCGTGCTGATGGGATGTCTCCCGCTGCACAGGGGCGGCGGCTGGAGGGAGTCGCTCGGGTGTGTCGATCACTTCCTTCCCGCCGGAGGCCACTCGCTGCTGCCGTCCATCGTCGAATCGTTTCGAAGCGGACGCGACCCGGGCAGGTGGTCTGCGGTCGATGGACTCGACCGCTTCGCGGGATTCGAGGAGCGCGTTCGGCTCACGCCGAGACACATCGGATACGTCAAAATCGCCGAGGGGTGCAGCAGGCGGTGCACGTTCTGCGCGATCCCGAGGATTCGCGGTGCGATGGTGTCGAGGACGAAAGACTCGATCGTGCGTGAAGTCGAGCGGTTGATGGAAGATGGGGTGAAGGAAGTCTCTCTCCTCGCGCAGGATGTTGCGTCGTACTCCGACGGACGGGAACGGTTCGCCGACCTCGTGGGGGCGATCGCGGAGACGGGTGTCGACTGGGTAAGAGTTCTTTACTTGCACCCGAGCTCGCTCTCGGTCGATTTGGTCAAGAGGATCTTCGAGTATCCGTCGGTGTGCCGTTACCTCGAAGTTCCGATACAGCACGCGTCCGATCGGATGCTCGAGAGAATGGGGAGGCATTACACGCGCAAGCACCTCGAACGGCTCCTCGCGGGGATCCGGAGGGAGTTCCCGGACGTTCTGGTGCGGAGCGAAGTGATGGTGGGTTTTCCGGGCGAAGATGACGCCGATTTCGACGAGCTGAAGTCGTTCGTCGAGACGGCGCAGTTCGCCTCGCTCGGCGTGTTCGTCTATTCGCGCGAAGCGGGAACCGCGGCGCATTCACTCGCCGCCGGGCCGGCCGACAGAGCGGGCCCCGATCGCGCGTCGGAGATCGTGGACATACAGAGGTCGGTGACGTTCGGACTCCTCTCCGAACAGAAGGGCAAGAGGCACCGCGTGCTCGTCGATCGAGCGGTCGAGCCAGGCGAAGACGGGCCGGGGAACTTCCCGTATGCGGGCCGTTTCTACGGTCAGGCGTACGAAATAGACGGCGAAGTCTATCTCGATGCGCGCGATCTCGATGTGGGCGGCTTCGTGGAAGCCCGGATCACGAATGCGGACGTGTTCGATCTCGAGGGGGAGCTGGTCGCATAACCCTTGACCGCGGACCGCGGCTTGGATATCTATAAGGGGTTCTTTTCACTGGAGGAAGGATGCTTACGATCGCGCGCGGCTCAGTTGTCTTCAGCCTCCTCGTGTCTTTTCTGTCGGCCCCGTGCGTCGCACGTGCGGAAGATCCGGTCAAAACCAATTTCGATATCCTGCGCACGCTGACGGTTCAGGTGGCCGACGAACTGGTGGCGAGCTTCCCGCCGGACAGCACGGCCCGCGAGCTGTGGCTCGTACCGGCGTCCCGGGACGAAAGGTACGATTTCATCGGGAACATCCTGATGGAGTCCCTCGCAGCGAAAAGATACCGGGCGCACATTCCCGTGCCCCCCGCTGCGAGTCCCGCCGATTCGACGGGGATGGGGACCAAATCACCCGCTGCGGTGGAAGTCTCGGGCCTTCGCCTGGAATTCCAGGCGACGGACTTCACGCTGCGGTACCCGAAGATCTACCGGTCCCACGTCATCGGCGGCAAGGAGGTCAAGAGGAGCGCCGGAGTGAGGGTGCAGATCAAGCTCGTCGATCCGAGAGACGGGCTCGTCGTGTGGATGGGAGAGGCGGCAAGGTCGTACGACGACCACTTCCCGTACGGGATGATCGCAGAAGTCGAAGAGGGGCTCTACATGTTCACGAAGCCGGCGCGACAGTCCCGAAGCTGGGGAAAGATCGTCGAGCCCGTCGTCGTCTCCGGAATCATTGTCGGGCTCATCTACCTCTTCTTCTCCAACCAAAGCGATTGATGCTCGCGTGGCGGGGAAACGGGGATTCACGAGGCTCGCCCCTGCGGCAGGCGGTGTGGCCGGGCGTTCTCGCACTCGCCGCTGTCGTTCTGTCGGGTTCGTGGGGATGCGCGGGAAAACAGGGTGAGCGCTCCGCGATACGCCGCGAGTACGGAAAGAAAAACTACGACGAGACGATCGCGCTCTGCGAACGAGCCGTGCGGAACAATTCGGGCGGCGGCGAGGTTTACTATTACTACGGCTTGTCTCTCCTGGCGGTGGGCAGGGACAGAGAGGCATTCACGCGTCTCGAGGACGCTGTTTCCGCGGACGGCACGCTCGCGGCGGAGGTCTCGGCGAAGCTCGTAGACAGGGCGGCGGATTCGGCCGCCCGGGGAATGGCGTACCGGGCAGCCCGTCTCGCGCGAGAGGCTGCGGCCCTATACCGAGAAGCCAGAATCGGCCCGCTCGTGTACCTCGTTGCGGACAGTTATTACGAGGAGAAGGAGTGGGTGCACGCTGCGAGCTGTTACTCTCGCGCGCTGACGGAGTATCCGGATACGAGCGCGGCTGAACGCGGGTACTTCAACCTCGCGGCGTGTCAGAGAGCGGCGGGCGACTCTGCGGCTGCGATCGGCACTCTCGAGACCCAGCTGTCGAGGTTCCCCGGGGGAATGCTCGCCAGCCAGGCGCGATGGAGCTTGTCGGATCTCCTGTTCAGCAGGGCGCAGTCGGAATTCGAACGGGGGAACTATGCCGTTGCCGCCGGCATGGTCAAGCGCATCCCTCGCTCGACCGAGAACACGGTTCTCGAGCAGCAGGCGCGGTTTCTGATGGGAGAGTGCTACGAACGGACGGGCGATTTCGCCGAAGCGTACGGCGTGTTCAAGGCCATCGTTGAGGACGACAGGGGCGGGTCGGGGCGAATCATCGAACGGGCACGGGCGAAGTTGAAAGCGTTTCACGACGCGGGTCTGCGCTAGGATGCAAGGGACGGACGAGCCCATGAGGCGTAAAGCTCGGGGAAGATTCCAGTGGAGAGGGTGCGCGCTGCGTTCGGCCGGGCTCGTTCTCCTGTGCGGGCTCGCCATGGGTTGTGCGGGAGCGATCCCGTCCATTCCGAATACGCCGGAAGCGATACTCGCCAAGGGCGAGGAGTATTTCAATAAGAAGAAATGCTACCAGTCGCTCGAGCTCTTCAAGGCGTTCATCGCCAGATACGCGGGAAACGACCGGAGCGACTACGCGCAATTCCGCCTCGCCGAGAGCTACTTCTGCCAGGAGGAATACGCCCTGGCGGCCGTCGAGTACCGGATCCTCGTGACCAACTACGGATACAGCGAATACGTGGACGAGGGGTTCTTCAAGGAAGCCCTCTGCAACTACGAACAGGCTCCCAAGAAGGCGCTGGACCAGACCAAGGCGTACGAGGCGCTGTCTCAATTCCAGCAGTTCCTCCAGGTGTACCGGCAGAGCCCGTTGGTGCCCGAGGCGAACAAGTACATCGCTCTCATACAGGAGAAGCTCGCACTCAAGGAGCTGGACAACGCTCTCTTCTACTACGAGCACAAGAAGTACCTGTCCGCACTGATCTATCTGGACAAGATCATCGGAAGCTATCCGAACAACGCCTCATGGGTGCAGGCGAAGTACCTCAAGGCCAAGGTCTTCGTCGCCCGGGGCGAGCGCGAGGACGAAGCCGTCGAACTCCTCCACGAGGTGATGCAATACCCGGAAGATCTCCCCGTCAAGAAGGAGGCGGCGATGCTCCTCGAGGAAATCGGAAAGGGCTAGGATGAGCCGGGCAGGTATCCTCGGCGGCACGTTCGACACGCCGCACAACGCGCATCTGGTCATGGCGGAGACGGCTCTCGAGAAGGTTCCGCTCGACAAAGTCCTCTTCATGCCCGCGCCCGATCCGCCCCTCAAGGACGCGTCGGAAATCACGCGCTACGAGACCCGGCTGGAGATGGTGTCGCTCGCGATCCGCGGCAGGCGCGGGCTCGAGCTGTCGCGTCTGGAGGAATTCAGATCGGGCCGATCCTTCACGGTCGATCTGCTGAGACACTACCAGTCGGTTTTCGGCGGCGAACCGTTCCTCATACTGGGCGCGGACAGTGTGTGCGATATCCCAAAGTGGAAGGAGCCTGAAGCGATCCTCTCGCTCGCCACGCTCGTCGTCTTTCCGCGAACCGGGTGCTCTTCCGTCATTCCTGTCGGCGGCGAGGCCGCCGTGGTGATGTTCGAGGCGCCCGTCATCGACATCTCATCGACCGACATCCGGACTCTCGTCCGCCGGGGCGCATCCGTTCGACATCTGCTCCCCGAAAGCGTCCTCGAGTTTGTCTTAGACAAGCGCCTCTACGCCTGATAGCTTACTCTGGCAGACTTGGCCATGCGCTGCAGGGTCGTTGAGAGCCCTGCGCTCCGCTTTCCTCGGCTTCCCGCCTGGGGGCGGCCGATCCTTGGTCGCTCCCGCGAAGGACTCTCAACGACCCTGCAACGCGCGCGTTTCAAAACCGCGGCGATATGGACGTGCGACCATGGCTCTATTTCTCGTAGACGGGCACGCTCTGGCGTACCGGTCGTACTACGCTTTCATACGGAGGCCGCTCGTCAATTCGAAGGGCGTGGAGACGAGCGCGGTCTTTGGTTTCGTAAAAACCATGTTCTCGCTCCTCGAGAGGCATGATCCGTCCCACCTCGCCGTCGTATTCGACAGCGAAGAAAAGACGTTCAGAAACGGGCTTTTCGCCGAGTACAAGGCGAACAGGCCCGAGATGCCGAAATCGCTCGCGGAACAGCTGCCGCGGATCTTCAAAGTGCTCGACGCGATGGGGATCCCCGCTCTTGCGGTTCCGGGGTACGAAGCCGACGACATCATCGCTACGATCTCGAAGCGGCTCGGAAGCGAAATGCCCGTGCGGATCGTCTCGGGCGACAAGGATCTCCTTCAGGTCGTCAGCGACAGCGTGCACGTGATCCGTCCCGGCAAGGGCGGCCTCCTCGAAGAGGAGATCGACATGGAAAAGCTCCGCGAGATGTCGGGTCTAACGCCGGAACAGTTCGTCGATTTTCAGGCTCTCATGGGAGATCCGACGGACAACGTGCCTGGAGTCCCGGGGGTGGGGGAGAAGACGGCGCTCGCTCTCATCAAGGAGCACGGTTCTCTCGAGCGCGTCTACGAAAGGGTCGAGGCGATTCCGTCGGCAACGCTCCAGAAGAAACTCATCGACGGCAGGGAACAGGCGTTTCTCTCCCGTGAACTCGTTTGCCTGAGCGCGTCGGTTCCCATCGAAGCCTCTGCCGGGGATCTGCGGCGCGGGGCGGGCGATCCGGACAGGCTAAGACGGCTGTTCGAGGATCTGGAGTTCGCCCAGTTTCTCGACGCGATTCCCGGGGCCGATCGTAGCGCGCCGGTCGAGCCCGTTCGCCGTTACCGCGCGGTGGATAGCGAGGCGTCGCTCGCCGAGTTCGCGTCGGAACTCGCCAAGAGAGACGAGTTCGCCGTTGACGTCGAAGCGAGCGGTCTGGATCCGATGCAGGCGGTCCTCGCGGGGATCTCGATCGCGTGGCGCGAGGGAGAGGCGTGGTACGTTCCCGTGACGAGCGTCGTCGAGTCCGACCTGACGATGTTCTCGGCGGGAGCGGCTTCGCCGGGGCTTCCCCTCGAGAGCGTGAGACGCGCATTGGGACCGATCCTCGGCGACCCCGCCAGGCGGAAGATTGGGCAGAACATCAAGTACGATGCGATCGTTCTGGCGAACGCAGGGATCGAGCTCGAGGGAATCGAGTTCGACACGATGCTCGCCTCCTACTGCCTCCACCCCGCCCGGCGCAGCCACGGACTCGACAATCTCGCCCGCGAGCTCTTCGGACACGAGATGATCCCGTTCAAGTCTCTCTTCGATTCGCGCGCGAAAAGAAAGGACATCCGCCTCGTTCCGCTCAAGACGGTGTCGGAGTACTCGTGCGAGGATGCGGATTACACGCTTCGCATCAAAAACGTTTTCGAGCCGATGCTCGCGGCGTCGCAGGTGAGGGACCTCTTCAGGGATGTCGAGATGCCCCTGTCGCGCGTTCTCACGAAGATGGAGATCGACGGCGTGACGCTGAATTCGGAGTTGCTCGGGATTCTTTCCGGGGAGCTCACCGAAAAACTCGCGAGCATCGAGCAGTCGGTTTACGAGCAGGCGGGTGAGAGGTTCAACATCAATTCGACGGCGCGTCTCCAGGAGATTCTCTTCAGGAAGCTGGGGTTGAAGCCGTCCTCCAAAACGAAAACCGGTTACTCCACCGATGTGGACGTGCTCAAGAGCCTCGCCGGCGAGCACGCGCTCCCCGCGCTCGTTCTCGAGTACCGCACGCTCGCGAAGCTGAAGAGCACGTACGTCGACGCGCTCCCCAAACTGGTGAACCCGAGAACGGGCAGGGTGCACACGTCGTACAACCAGGCGGTCACCTCGACGGGGCGGTTGTCGAGTTCGGATCCGAACCTGCAGAACATCCCCATCCG
>CAZYCB010000472.1:0-1689 GCA_964645735.1 uncultured bacterium
CAATTCATCGCCGACCGAACGATGAATGAGGCGCAGACGAAGGTTCGGAACGACTTGAACGCCGCGCACGAGATCTATCTCTCCAACCTCCAACAGATCTCGCAGGTGATTCGGCTTTCAGCGGAACGCTTCTACCTTCGAAACGCGATCATCGCGGGTGACATCTCGAATTCGACCGGCGAATTGACGAGGACGCTCGCACAGGAGGGGCTGGATCTGCTCACCGTCACCGACAACAGGGGAGTGGTCCTGTTCCGGGCGCACAATCCCTCTCTTCGGGGCGACGCGAAGACGGGGAGCCTGCTCGCAGCCGTCATCGACAAGAAGCTTTCTGTCGGCGCGACCTCTATCATCCCGGGCGACGAGCTTCGCCGGGAGTCCACGGTCCTCGCCGAGAGAGCGTATGTCAAATTCGTCGATACCCCCAAGGCGAGGCCAACACGGGAGATCGATCAAGCCTCCGGCATGATGCTGCAGGCCGCCGCACCGATTTTCGATTATGACAACAACCTGATCGGCGTCCTGTGCGGCGGCGTCCTGCTCAACAGACACTACGACATCGTGGACAAGATCAAGCAGACTGTTTACCGCGGCATGCAGTACAAAAACAAGGACGTTGGAACGGCAACGATCTTCCAGGACGATGTGCGCATCTCGACGAACGTTATGAACACAAACGGCGAGCGGGCCGTCGGCACGCGCATCGCCGAGACGGTGTACCACCAGGTCGTGGAGACGGGTGAACCGTGGATCAATCGTGCCTACGTCGTCAACGACTGGTACATTACCGCCTACGAACCGATTCGCGACGTGGACGACAGGATCGTCGGGATTCTCTACGTCGGAATGCTCGAAGCGCCCTATTCGGACGTCAAGCGGCGCACCACGATCATCTTCCTCTTGATCGCGCTGGGGGGGACGATCACGGCCGTGGGCCTTTCGTATCTCGTCTCGAGCAAGGTCACCATACCTGTCAAGAAGCTCGTGATGGCGTCCCGCGAAATCGCCGACGGGAATCTCGACACCCAGGTGACGATCAGATCGGACAGAGAACTCGCCGAGCTCGCCGAGGCGTTCAACACCATGTCGGCCGCGCTCCAGACGAGGGACGAGAAGCTGAAAGAGTTCACGACGAAGAGGATCATGGAGTCCGAGCGCCTTGCAGTGATCGGAAAGCTCGGGGCGGACGTGGCGCACGAACTCAACAACCCGCTTCAGGGCATCGTGACGTACTCCAACCTCCTCCTGGAAAAGCTGCCCCCGGACGACCCCTCGGTCGATTCGGTGGAGAAGATCATCAAGCAGGCAAACCGGTGCACGACGATTGTCCGGGGTCTTCTCGACTTCGCACGGCAGCGGAAACCCAACAAGAGACCGTTCGACATCAACGCCGTCGTTTCGGATTGCCTCTCTCTCGTCGAGCACCGGGCCGTGTTTCACAACATCCGGATCACCCGGAAGTTGAGCGACGGGCTGCCGAGGGTGGTCGTCGACCCGTCGCAGCTGGAACAGGTGTTCATGAACCTGATCATCAACGCCGGCGAGGCTATGGATGGAAAAGGACGATTGACGGTGTGCACGCGTCTCGACCCCACGGGCTGGTTTGTCGAAGTGGATTTCACCGATACCGGCCACGGGATAACGGACGAGGACATAGAGAGGATATTCGATCCGTTTTTCACCACCAAG
>CAZYCB010000473.1:0-1535 GCA_964645735.1 uncultured bacterium
CCATCATGTCGGCAGGCTCATCTCCGCGTTCGAGGAGCTGGGCGTCCTTGAGGACACGCTCGTCTACGTCATCATCGGCGACAACGGCGCGTCCGCGGAAGGGGGCATACAGGGCACGTTCAACGAAGGGATCCATCTCAACAACCTGGAAGTTGAGACGCCGGAATTCCTCATCCAACGGATAGACAAGTTCGGGACGCCCGAGGCATTCAACCACTACGCCGTCGGATGGGCGCACGCGATGGATACGCCGTACCAGTGGACGAAACAGGTCGCCTCGCACTGGGGCGGCACGCGGAACGGCGCCATCGTCCACTGGCCCAGCGGGATCGAGGCCAGGGGGGAGGTTCGCAGCCAGTTCTGTCATGTGATCGACGTAGCGCCCACGATACTCCAGGCCGCGGGGATTCCGGAGCCGGCGATCGTCAATAGCGTGCAGCAGAGCCCCTTCGAGGGAACGAGCATGCTCTATACGTTCGATGAGGCCGGCGCTGCAGAGCACCACGAGACGCAGTATTTCGAGATGTTCTGCAATCGGGGCATCTACCACAAGGGGTGGAGCGCGGTCACCCGGCATTCCAGCCCGTTCGTCGTTGAACCGTTGCCGCCCTTCGACGACGACGTGTGGGAGCTTTATGATGGAAACAAGGATTGGACGCAGGCTCGCGATCTCGCCAAAGCGATGCCCGAAAAGCTCCACGAGCTGCAGCGCCTGTGGCTGATCGAAGCTGCCAAGTACAACGTCCTGCCGCTGGACGATCGACGAGTCGAACGGTTCAACGCGGATCTCGCTGGACGCCCAACGTTGATCAAGGGAACGACGCAAGTGCTGTTCGGCGGCATGGGCCGTTTAGGGGAGAACTGCGTTGTGGTTTTGAAAAACAAGTCTTTCTCGATCACCGCCGAAGTGGAGGTGCCGGCCCACGGCGCCGAGGGTGTCATCATAGCTCAGGGCGGCGCTTTCGGCGGTTTGAGTCTCTATGCCAGGGACGGAAGGGCGAAGTTCGCCTACAACCTCCTCGGGCTCAAGGTCTCCACGATCGAGGCGGGCCAGACGATACCCGCAGGTACGCACCAGGTACGGATGGAATTCGCGTACGACGGCGGCGGACTGGCCAAAGGAGGCAGCGTCAGACTCTACTACGACGGCCAGAAGGTCGGCGAAGGGCGTGTCGAGCAGACCGTCCCGATGATGTTCTCCTGCGACGAGACGACGGACGTCGGCCGAGAGAGTGGCACTCCGGTCAGCCCCGACTATGAACGAAAGACCAGTACCTTCACGGGCAAGGTCAACTGGGTGCAAATCGATCTCGGCAAGGACGACCACGATCATTTCATCACCCCCGAAGAACGGTTTCGCGTCGCGATGACGCGGCAGTGACAGGAGTGCTGCAACAGCGTTTCAATGGATGACCCCGCACGACGACTGCGCAGAACACGGTTCGGAAAGATATAGAAAGGAGGCCAGAGGTGGCCGACAAGAAACCGAATATCCTCATCCTTTTCGGAGATGACATCGGCTGGTGGAACATCAG
>CAZYCB010000474.1:0-2206 GCA_964645735.1 uncultured bacterium
CCACGCCCATCCCGCCCTCGCCGAGCTTCTCCAGTATTTTGTAATGCGATATAACGTCACCAATCATATCTGGCTACCGAGACTCCCTCTTGGACGTTTCCGTGACTTGATTCTCGTTCACTTTCCCCAGATAACGGTCCAACCAATCGAGCACCAGCCTTGCCGTTTCTTTCGTGTACCCCGACAAGCTATGACCCGTCGGAAAGAGCTCCAGCCGCTTGTCTTTTTCCGGTGTTCCCAGAAAGCGCAAGAGCGGTTTCTGGGACGTTTCATAGGGGAACATGTAATCGTATTTTCCGTTGAGCATGAGGATCGGGATAATCACTCGAGGCGCAAAATTGATGGCATCGATTTCGGCGGGACACTCCCATGGCGGCAACCCGCCGAGCCTGAGAACGCCCGTTCTGAAGCGCCGATCGACAGCCAAATACACCGGCGCCACCACAGAACCCCAACTGCTCCCGTAATAACAGAGCTTGCCACAATCGATGTCCGAACGAGTCTCCAGGTAATCGATCGACCTTCCGACTTCCTTCCCCCAGATCAGGAAATGCTCCCGGTGGTCATTCCACGTGACCGCCGGATCGAACACGCTGTAGCCATCCCCGCGCTCGAACGAGGACGTGTAGATCGGGTAGAGCACCGCCCGGCCGCTTCGGACGATCAAGTCCGCGGTCGACCAGCTCCACAACGTCTCTCCCTCTTCGCTCGAGCGGACATCGAACGCCCCGGCTCCCGGGAAGTACACAAGCGCCTGGTAAGGAGGCGGAACATTCTTCGGCAGGAAAAGATAGGCGAACATGCGCTCGCCCTTCTGACCCGAGTTGTAGAAGATTTTCTGTTTGATCCAGTATTTTGGGCTCTCATCCGTGAGTACGATTTCCGGCTCGGGATCGGTCTTGTCGTACGAATAGAGACTCTGGTAGACCCGGAATATGGCATCGGAAACCGGTCTCTCCTTCGAGTAGTCCCGGGGAGGGCGAAGCGGAACCGGTTCTTGGGCTCTTGCCAAACTTGAGGCTGAAGCGAGGTAGTTGACACACCGGAAGCCGTTCGTCAGCGATCTGTCGAACGCGGATACGGCGTCCAGCTGGTGAAACATGTACTCGGGATCGCTCCAGGCTCCGCCCCGTATGAAACGCTTCTCGCCGCTTGCATTGAAGCACCACTCGCGCACGTTCCCCGCCATGTCGAACGCGCCGCACCGGCTTAGGCCCTGGTGCTTCCCGACGGACGCGGGTCCGGCATCGCCGAAATTGCTCAGCGGCAGAATCTCCGCGCTGCGTCCATGGTCCGCGGCTTTGAACCAGTGAAAAACCGTGGGCAGGCTCTTTCCGGCCCACTCCGCGAAGGCCGCCGCTTCGTACCAGCTGATCCCCGACACAGGAAAATCTCCCTGTCCTTCCGGAATAGTCCCCAGCTCCCAATTCGCGGGGCCGGTTTTTCCCGTCGCATCTTTGAATTCTTCCAGGGCTTGTGCAAAGGTGATGCGTCTTCCGTCTTTGACAAATTCGTGCTTCCACAACGCAGCGTTTTGATATCCGCCGCCGTCCACGAATTCTTTGAACTCCCGGTTTGTCACCTCGTACGTGTCGATCAAGAATTCGTCCAGATCGACGGTGAAGGGATTGAAATTCGGCAGGACTCCCAGTCCCGTGTTTCCTCCCCCGACACGCACCATCCCGGTGGGGACGCTTCCAGCTTCATCCAGCATAAGATTCAGCGTGTCCTGCGGACTCGCTGCCGCGATCTCGATCGGTTCGTATCCCTCCTTCACCACCCTCCATCGAAAATACCCAACGGGAAGCCTGACGTTGTCGATCGGTGTCAGACCAAGCTGTTCCCAATCGCGATCGACAGCTTCGTACGGTTTGTATGAGACGTTCGACCCTTCGGGTTTGGTATGGAAAGAACCGACTGTTGAAATCTGGGGCCAGATATTCGCGAGCAATGGATCTCGCGAAATGAATTGTTCCGTTCTCTTCGCCAGCTGAAACGCGTCGATGTAATCTTCCGCTTCGACAAGCCGGACGATCTCGGGCATGGCCTGGTTTCGGGCCCATCGAATCTTGGAAGACCTGTTGGCCATCCACGCTACGACTAGCGCGAGGCCAACGAGCACGACAATGGCCGGCCCCGCTACGAGCGGCCTTCGAACCTCGCGGAGAACCGAGCGAGTTCCCGCGACTTTTTTGCCGGGACTTGC
>CAZYCB010000475.1:0-2035 GCA_964645735.1 uncultured bacterium
CTCGCTCTCGAATGTTGCAGAACTAGTGTAGCACGAAGTCGAGCGAAAAGTCAATCGAAGAGTTCGAAACGGGTTACGAATGAAAGAAATCTCGCGGTCTCGTCGCCGAACCGGCGTTCTTCACGGGGTCCCGGTGTGCCCGAGGACACCGCGCCGCCCCGTGCTTTTCCCCTCCAGGCCGACGGCTTCCTCCGCGTTTCCAGCGGGGGGCACTTCGGACTACCTATCCGGCGTTCCATCCCGGCGCGGCGGCGGCACCGCTGGCCGGACCGCCGCCGAGAATCGCTGCGGCTCGACTTGTCGATCGGCCGCTGTCGTTCTCACTCTCCGAGCACCTGGACAACCACCTTGCGTGTCCTGGGGCGATTGTCGAAATCGGCGAGCACGACCTGCTGCCACGTACCCAATAGCATTCGTCCGTTCGAGAACGGTACCGTGTGCGACGTCTTGAGCAGAAAAGAACGCATGTGCGCGAACCCATTGCCGTCGTGCCACGTCTCATCGTGGTGGTAACGCTTGCGCGCCGGGAGAACGCTCTCGAAAAACTCGGGGATGTCCTCCAGAAGGCCCGGTTCGAACTCGACCGTGCTGATCCCAGCCGTGGATCCGACCACGGCGATGCACACGAGCCCGTCCTTCATCCCGGACCGGCCCAGGCATCCTTGCACGTCTTCGGTGATGTTCTCGATGTGGCAGAAGCCTCGCGTCTCGACGGTGAAATCGAATGTCTTCACAGACATCATGCCCTCGCTTTGCGGAAATCGTTGGACGCCCCCCGCCTGTCGTCCCGGCCCGCGGCGCCTAGCCGGGGATGTCCCTTCTGTTGAACTGGTGGATGGAGAGAAGAAGGCAGATGCTCGCCGCCGCGGCGAGGACAAGCATGTCCCGCCCGACGCTTCCCTCGCCGGACATCAGTTTCTGCGGTTGATAATACGTGAAAATATTGCACCGCATCGTCACTCTCAGCGCGTCCCACAACGGTGTCAGAAAATGGATGACATAGAATGTCATCGCCACGACGGCAGTCCAGAGGGCCGGCTTGCTCCCCTTGCCCCCGTAAACAGAGGCGAGCATCGCGACGGACTGCACGAGGAGGAAGAGCACCCACAGGTTCGCGCCGACCCCGAGGAGCTTCAGCACCAACCCCCCGGCGAGACCGTGGAACACGGCGAGCGCCAGCACCGAACCGGCCAGTCCCCCGCAGATGACCGCGAGGTTTACCGCACCTGCGGCCGCCCACAGGGACAAAACGAACCTCGTCCGTCCGATCGGGTGCGCCAGTAGAAGCTCCATACTCCCGTCCTCTATCCCGCCGCTCACGTGGCGCGCCGGGATCGACACCGCGTTGATCGCCAGAAGAACCATCATGATCGGATGGCTGAACCCGAACGCCGCTCCCCCTCCGACGGTGAGCTGGCTGATCAGGTTTTCATTGACGATCATGCGAAAACGATCCGGGAGCTGCGAGAGCAACCCGGCGACCATCGACGTGCCGTCTATCGTTGTCACGGCCTTGATGACGAGGAACTCCAGCGCGCCGGCGACAAGGACGCAGAAAATCCCGAAGCCGCCGTGCGTCTTCAAGACGAGGGATGGATACGACACCTGCCGCATCTCATGTCTCCCGGTAGTACGTCATGAAAACTTCCTCCAGATCAGCCTCGGGAAAGACGAGATCTTCGACGGGCAACCGCGCGAGGTCGCCGAGAAAGGCTCCTGGCTCGCCTTTGACGAGGAATTCCCAGTCCAAGCCGTCTGTTCTCACGAGTTCGGCGCCTTCGAGTTCGACTTTGTCACGCGGCTCGCGAAGCCGTATGCGCAGCCGCCGGTATCGCTTCTTCTTCAGCGCTTCCAGCGTCTCGAGGGCCACGAGCGTCCCTCCCCGCACGATCGCCACGCGGTCGCAGACCTTCTCGACCTCCGGGAGAATGTGCGACGAGAGAAATACGGTCCGCCCCTCTCTTTTGCTCTCGTCCAAGAGACGATAGAACTCGCCCTGCATGATCGGATCCAGGCCGTTGGTGGGTTCGTCGAG
>CAZYCB010000476.1:0-18779 GCA_964645735.1 uncultured bacterium
CTCCGGCGATCTGAATGGTGCGCTTCGCGAAAGCGAAGATGCGATGAGCCTCTGTCACGCGAGCTTGTCCGTTTCTTCCATGATGCGCGCCCACGCCCGCCTCACGTGTTTTTCTTCGGTCGCTGTCTGCGCGACACAAAAACGGAGAGTCAGCCGGCCCGAGAGCCTCGTGTGCGAAAGGTAGAGATCCCCGCTCTTGTTCAGCCGGTCCATCAGCTCCTGATTCCGCGTGTCCCCGCCTCTGTGGCGGAAGCACACGAGGTTGAGCGGGGCCGGCGCGGCGAGTTCGAATCGATCGTCGTGTGAAACCCACGAGGCGAACTCCTGGGCCAGAGAGACGTGGCGCCGGACGTGATGGCGCAGACCCTCCACGCCGTAATGACGGATCACGAACCACAGTTTGAGCGAACGAAACCGCCGGCCGAGGGGGATGTGCCAGTCCCGGTAGTCGATCACGGCCCCGGACTTCGTCGCTTCGTTCAACAGATACTCGGGAAGGATGCTCAGCGTTTTGATCAGCGCGTTCCGGTCCGCCACGTAGAAGCAGTCGCAGTCGAAGTTCGTGAACATCCACTTGTGAGGGTTGAAGCAGTAGCTGTCGGCGAGCTCCAAGCCGTCCTGGAAGCGGCGGAATTCCGGACAGACCGCTGCGGTTCCCGACATCGCCCCGTCGACGTGGAACCAGAGTCCGTACTCCCGGCAGATGCGCCCTATTTCCCCGAGCGGATCCATCGCGTTCGACGACGTCGTCCCCACGGTGGCACAGACGAAGAACGGAACGAGACCTGCCCGGCGGTCCTTCTCGATGGATGCGGCGAGGTCATCGGGGCGCATGGCGAACGTCTCGTCGACGGCGACGACACGGAGGTTCTGCTTGCCGATCCCCGCGATCTTCACCCCTTTCTCGAGCGAGGAGTGCACCTGTGAGGACGCGTAAGCGACGAGCTTCCCGTCGCAGCCTCTCTCGTTCGACGCGAATCGCGTGGCGCGTTCGCGCGCGGCAAGAAGCGCGCAAAGCGTCGCGCTCGACGCGGTGTCCTGTATCACTCCCCCACCCTCCCCTGTCGATCGGAACGTGTCGGGAAGTCCCAGCATCTCGACGAGCCAATCGAGCACGAGAGTCTCGAGCTCGGTGCACGCCGGACTCGTCATCCACAGCATCCCTTGAACGCCGAACCCGGAGGACATCAAGTCACCGAGGATCGCGGGGCCGGACGCGTTGGCGGGAAAAAACGCGAAGAAGTTCGGAGACTGCCAGTGCGTGATACCGGGGAGTATGAGCTTGCCCACGTCCTCGAGGACCCTCTCGAAGCGCTCCCCTTGGAGGGGCGGGTGCTCGGGGAGCGAGGCGCGAATATCTCCCGGCGCGACCTGCGACACGACGGGAAGATTCTCGATCTTCTCGTAGTAGTCCGCGATCCATTCTACGACGGCCTTGCCGTACCGCCGGAACTCATCCGGCGTCATGTGGTAGCTCGTTTTCTCTCCAGGCATACGAGTCACATCTCCTCCTCAGCCTGCCGGACGGCGCCTTCTCGTCCTTGCGGCGGAGCACTGCACGGGCGAGTTCCATCACACGGCGCCGCGAAGGTACCGCTTTCTCTTGGCCTCGGGAAACCTCTCGATCGCGTATCGGAGCATCGTCCGCGGCATGACGCGGCAGTGTTCCCGAAGAAACGTTTCCTCCGCGGAGAGATTCCTCTTCCCCACCTCGCGGAGCATCCATCCCACCGCCTTGTGTATGAGATCTTCCTCGTCGGACAGGAGCATCTTCGAGATCTCGAGCGTCGTCGAGAAATCGCCGCGCCGGATGAAGTTGAAGGTCGCGATGATGGCGATTCGTCTGTCCCAGAGGGTTTTCGACTGTGCGAGATCGTGGAGGATCGAGCGGTCCCCGTCGGCGAGAAAATCGCCCACGATGTGAGGTGCGGAGAGATCGACGAGGTCCCAGCTGTTCACGCGCTTTCTGTGGCGGAGATAGAAATCGAATAGCCGTTTTTTCTCCCCCTGGTCCGCGCGCGAGTACCTCGCCCCGAGCACGAGAAGCGCCACGAGGCGCTCCTCGTGAACGGGGGATGCGAGAAGTTCACGGATGTCGCCAAGGGGGATGTCGCGATGCGCCGCGGCGAGCCTGCGCACGTCCGGGGCGCGAAGTCCGAGAAAAACATCGCCCTCTCCGTATTCGCCCGTGCCGGTCTTGAAAAAACTCCGCGCCACCGCGGCCCGCCGGGGATCGGCGCATCCGCCGAGCGCCGCCCGGATCGCCACGACACTTCGTTTTTTCCCGCCCGGCATCGCGTGCGGCCCTCCGCAGCCGCTACTTCTTCGGCGCTCCGAGTTCCTTGAGCGCCCGTTCCGTCGCAGCGAGCATCGCCTCCGCACCCACGGGCTTGCCCGTGGCATTCTTCATCCAGACATCGGGTGTGACGTTCCCCTCGACCGCCATCCGCTCTACCTCCGACCCCACGGTCCCGCCTTTCTTCACCTGCTCCTCGATTTGCAGGGCGATGAGGTGCCCCAGCGAGTAGTCGGGAAGGTAAAGGAACGAGTGGACGATGTGGGAGTACACGCCGAGGATCACCACGTCCTTCTGGTTGAAGACCGGCGCGTAGTACTTGTTCCAGATCTCCTTCGAAATCTGGAGCGCGGCTTCTCTCAGCTCCGCGGGCTTCGCGTTCGGATGGTCGTACATCCAGTGCCAGAGCGCCATATCGATGAGCGCCACGCCCGAGATTTCGTAGGTGCCCCAGAAGTCGTTGAGCACCTTCATCGCGTCGCTCTTCGGATCCGCCACTTCGATACCGAGGAGCTTGAGATCGTTCGCCTGGAAGAGATACGCGATCGCCTCGGTGAACGCCGTGTTGGGCACGCCCTGGAGGAGCGTGTGGTCGACGTTGTCGAGCGAAATCGTCTGTTCGACGTTGTGGCCCATCTCGTGAACGGCGATGTTGAACCCCTTGTAGTCCATCCCTTCCTTGCCGACGCGCGTCCGAAGCCGCGAGGGGGCGTCTCGCATCCCCGACCCCCACGCGTGGCCGGACCCGCGCGCCGGTTCGACGAGGATGTTGTCGGCCAGGTAGCGCGCGCGTTCCTTGGTGAATCCGAGCGCCGCGAGGAGATTGGGTATGTCCTTCTCGTACGCGGCGGGTGTGGGATACTTCTTCCTCACGATCTGGTCGAGCTCGGCCCCGGTGTGCGCGCTCTGCGGGCGGAAGCCGTTGTACCAGACATCGAAGGGCTCGAGCGGACGTCCGAGGCGCTTTTCGATGAGCGCGCCGATTTTCGGGACGAGCGGCGAGGTGAGGATCTGTTCGAACATTTCCCTCACACGCGCTTCGGGGATCTCCCTGCCCTCGTCAAAGCTCCTCGCGATGTGCGTCGGCGCGGTGGGCGAATAGGGATCGACCTTCTTGACGGCGAGAAAATCGTCGAGAATGATTCGATAGCGCGTATCCGGCTCGCGGGCGTTCGAGACCTTGAGATCCGCCGGCACCGGTTCGTCCGAATCCTCGACCGCCGCCCGTATGACCTCGTTGGTAAACGGATTCCAGTCGAGGTGCGGATTGTCGATGACGGCTTCGGGGATCGTCTGGTCGACGATCCGTTCCATGACCCTCTGGATCATCCTCTGGCGTTCGAGCCCTGTCTCCCCGTTCGCGTACTGCGCCTTGAGCTCATCGCGGAGGTTCCAGTGCGAGAGGAGGCGGAGCTTCGCGGGGAAGAGCCTGTCCCCTTTGTCGTTCAACAGGTGGTGCATCCAGACGTTGTACTCGGCGATGTACTGGTCCGACACCGCGACCGCCTGCGCGACCGCCTGGTTGACTTCGGCGGGGATTCGCTTCGAGAAGCGCTGCGCGAGCCGCGCCTCCGCCCACTGACGGCGAGACCACTTGTCTCCCTCGTTCAACCGCTGTTCGAGCGTCGTGAGGGGGAAGTTGAGCAGCGCCACGAAGGCAAGCTTGTTCGTGAAAAAGTCGTCGAGAACGTGCGCCGACGGGTCCCATCCGGCGAAGATCCCGTCGAAAGGCATGATCGGGCCGAGATCGAGATCCACCTGTCGGCGGCACGCGAGCGAGATCTCCAGCATGTGCCCGTCCACCTTTTCGAGGAGGATCTCGAGACGATCGAACACCGCGTCGAGGGTGCCTTGGTCTCCCGCGAAATTGTCGCGAACGAACGTTTCGAATTCCTCGGCACCGCCGTCCTCGCTCCGCCAGAACTCGGCGACCTGGTCGACGCCCCTCGTCACCCGCTCGCGCTCGGCCTCACCGAACCGGGATACGAGCTCGGTTTTGAGCTTGGCGGCGGATGAATCCATCCACCGGGGTCTATCGGTTTTTGTCCCTGCGTACACGGAAGTCACGCAAAGCGGGAAAAGGGTAAGCGCAAGAGCGACAGACAGCAGAAACACGGACACGCGACCGATTCTTTCCATCGGTGCCTCCTTTGACGGCGCAAGGGACCGGTAGTGCAGTTGGAACCTGGGGACGGGCGCACGCTTCGCACCTCGAGTTTCGATACGGTTCGATTTTTCGTGGACTGATCCGCTGCGGACGCGGAGTTTGGAATTATATCGCTTTTCCCGGCCCGTGTATATGCGTACGCGGCACCGCTTCCCCGAGGGGGTAATCGGACAGTCTGCGCAAACTCGGGTTTCGGATCGACTTTTCGGAGGGGCTCTCGGATCCGCCTGAGCGGCGGGACGGAGAAGGGGAAGTGCGGAAGCACAAAAGAGAACGGCGCGACTGCTCTCAACTGTGAAACTCGCAGTAGGTGCATCAGTCGCGCCGCGACGCTCGTCGTTGCTAGGAACCGTAAATAAGAGGCGGAATGCTGGTGCAGCGTTGGGGGGTTGATATGTGTGGAATCAGAAGCCTCCCGCCTCTTATCAACGGCCCCGTTTATCAACGATGACACCCATATGATACGCGAGATCGGGGGTTTCCACAATCAGCGTCAAGACTGATTTTTCGGGTAAATTATCGGAAGGGCTGCGTAGGATAATTCCTACAGAGCGTGCGTCGCGGTGCTGGGGGATCAGGAACGGATTGCGGAAAAAGAAGTTGCAAAACCGCCCGTCCATATGCCCAGTTAACTCGTTGATTTACAAAAGCGTGCTCGCGAACGGGTCACTCCACCAGCCCGTGCGTGATCGCGTAGCGGACCAGATCAGCGTTGCTCTTGAGCTCTGTTTTCTCGAGGATCCGGGCCCGGTAAGTACTGATGGTTTTGACGCTCAACGACAGCTTCTCCGCGATTTCGGATATGGTGTGTCCCGACGCGATGAGGAGCAGCACCTCGTACTCCCTGTCGGAAAGCCGTTTGTGCGGGGGAGCGCCGCCCAGGTCCCTCTCGAGATCGCTGGCGAGCTTCTCCGCGAGAGAGGCGCTCACGTATTTGCCGCCTGCGACGACTTTGTTGATGGCGTTGACGAGTTCCTCCGGAGCGGTTTCCTTCGTCATGTAGCCCGATGCGCCCGCTTTCAGCGCCCGCGTGGCGAACTGGTCCTCCGGATGGATGCTGAGGATGAGAACGGGAAGATCCGGCCTCAGTTTCTTGATCTCCTTGAGCGCGTCGAGCCCGCTCCGGCCCGGCATGGAGATGTCGAGGACGACGACGTCCCACTCCTGCCGGCGGACGAGCTTGATGGCATCCTCTGCGTTCCCCGCTTCGCCCACAACGATCTCCTGGAGAGAGTCAACGAGGATTTGCTCGAGCCCCCGCCGAACCACCGCATGATCATCTGCAATCAACACTCTCATGTTTTCACCACGCTGCGCGGCCGCGCCGCGCCTTTCCGCATTCGCTAGGGAGATTCTCCGAGGGGAATCGTGACGCTGACGGACGTCCCCTCGCCGGGTTCGCTCTCGATCTCCACATGACCGCCGAACACCTGCGCCCGTTCACGCATCCCCACGATCCCCAGACCGTCGACGTGCTTCAGCTTTTCCGGCGGGATGCCCTTGCCGTTGTCCCGTACTTCCAATATAAACGACTCGTCTTCCGCTCGCAAATCGACCCACACACGCGTCGCTTCCGCGTGCCGCCGGACATTGGTCAAGCTCTCCTGGAAAATACGGAATACCGCCGTTTTTCGCCGCGAATCCAAACACGACTCCATCGCTTCCACGTCGTATTGATCGACGTCGCACGCGATCCCGGTCCGCCGCTGGAACTCCTGGGCGAACGATTCGATGGCGCCGACGAGCCCAAGATCATCGAGAACCTTCGTCCGAAGGTGAGTCGAGATCTTTCGTACCACGGAGATTTCAGCGTCGATCGTCCCGTACATTTCTTTGATTCTCTCCTCGATCTTCGCCCTCTCCGCGAGGTCCCCGCACTGCCCGAGCCTCCGTCTGATGAACTCGAGATCGAACTTCAATCCCGTCAAGGCCTGTCCCACTTCGTCGTGGATCTCGCGGGCAATGACAGCGCTCTCCTCCTCGCGGACCTCTTGAAGTCGTGCCGACAACGCCCGAAGCTGCTCCCGGGAACGCTTCACCTCTTCCGCAGCCAGCTTGCGCTCCGTCACATCCAGAGCCATGCCGGCGACCCCGATGGTTTCGTCTTTCTGGCCGCGGAGAGCGTCGAGGTGAATCTCCCAGGTACGGCCACCCCAGCTCCCCTCGTAGGACACGACCTCGCCTTGCAACGCGCGGCGGTGAAGAGCAATGGTCGGATCTTCCGGATCCTCCGCGCCAAAATACTCGTGCAGAGTCATCCCGACCACCCGCCCGGGGCTGACGCGCAACGCTTCCAGCCCCGCTCCCGCGCTCGACGTGAAGCGAAGATCGCAATCCAGCGTCCACAGAATCGCAGGCAGCTGGGAAACCATCAGCCGAAGCCGCGCGTCGCTCTCGCTAAGCGCCCGCTCGGTCCGCGCGAGCTCGGTGACATCCTGCGACACGACCTGGACGCCGACGAGCCGTCCCTCCATGTCCTTGACCGGCTGGAGAAACGCCTTGTACCAGAGTTCACCCGCTGGCGTGTTCACGTGTTCCTCGGTCTGCATCCCTACGCCCGATCTCTGCACTTCCTGCTGCCGCGCCCATGCTCTGTCGGCAAATTCCTTGGGGAGCAAGTCGTGGAGACTCCTGCCAATCATCTCGTCGACATCCTTCCCCCAAAGGCGGACAGCCGTTTGATTGGCGATCAGCAGCTTCCCTTCCAGATCCCAAAACGAAATGCCGGTACCTGTGTTTTCCACGAGGAAGCGGTACTTTTCCTCGCTCTCTTTGAGCGCCCTCTCGGCGAGCTTCCTTGCCGTGATGTCGATGTTGACTATGATGATGCCCAGGATTCCGTCGCCGTTCTGAATCGGGGATATGATGTTGTAGTAATAGCGTACTTCTCCTGATACGTTGAAGCTCACCTCCCCTTCGACGACCTCTCCCGCGAAAGCCCGTCTGTTGTTCTCGAGCCACAGAGCGCGGGTCTTCTCATCCACGGGGAGGTCTTCCGGACGTTTTCCAATGATTTCTCCCCACCCCGTCTTGCTCGCCGTATTCTGCATGACGTAACGGCCGTCCTCGCCAATGAGAATCATATGGAAGGGGACGCTCTCGAACACGGTTCGCAGAAGCGCCTCGCCCTTGGCAAGTTTTTCCTCGATCTCCTTGCGCTCGGTGATGTCCTCGGTGTGAACGAGGATGATGTCCGGTTCGACGTACCCGATCGTGATGGACAGATACTTGACGGCGCCGGTAGTTCTTAGCTGGTACCTCGTTTCGACCCGCTGAGTTCGCTTCTCTTCGAAGCACCTCTCGAGGTATCGGACGATATCCGGCCTGTCCGCGTGGAATTCCGTCGCCTTGCAGGGAATCATGGCGGTGATCTTGCCTTGAGTCATCTCGACGGCGGCGTCGTTGCAGTCGACGAGGATGATGTCATCCCCTTTCTTTCGGTAGGCGAATACGGGGACGGGAAGGCCCCTGAACTGGGCCTTGAGCTTGGCTTCGCTCGCCCGGAGAAGAGCCTCCGCTTTCTTTCGTTCCGTGATGTCGCGGGCGATTCCCTGAGAGCCGACGATCTTGTCGCCCGACTGCATCTTGGTTGCGTTGACTTCGATGTCGACGGGCTCCCCGTTCTTGTTCAGGATACGGAGCTCCTGGCCCCTGATTTCTTCGCCCTGTAGGTTCCGGGCGAAAACCTGCTCGGCCACAATCAGATCCTCCGGACGGAAATGGTCCTGGAAATACGTCCCTACGAACTCATCGGCGGAAAAACCGAGGACCTTCTCAACCCCGGGAGACACGTACGTCACTTTTCCGTCGAGATCGAGCTGGTAGATCACGTCGATGCTCGTGCCAACGATCCTCCTGAACTTCGTCTCGCTCTCGCTGAGCCTCTCTTCGACACTCTTTTGTTCGGTGAGGTCCCTCACGATCGCGTAGAAGTACTTCTTTCCGTCTCCGGTGCGTACAGCCCCGGGGCCGAACTGCACGGGGAACCGCTCGCCGTTTTCTTTGACGTACGTGAGTTCGACCGGTTCCATTTCTCCGCGCCTTACCTTCCGCATTCGGTCCCAGATGAGCTCGTGCTCCTCGGGAGCCCACCCGGGGAAGGGGGGTCGCCTTCCGATAAGTTCTTTTTCGGACCGTCCCGTCATGCGGCAATAGGCCTCGTTCACGCGGATGATCGTCGCATCCTCGGCGAAGGCGATGAACCCGTGCGGGGCTTTGTCGATCGAGGCATGAGCGTACTCCATCGCCTCGGAGAGCTTCACCAGGCGCTCTTCCGCGAGCGTCGCCATCGCCCTATGTCTCTTGAGAAGGAAAAACGCCGTGGCACCCGCAGCGCCCCCGACGACTCCAATGACTATCCAGCAGAAGATTCCCAAGGGGACCGCCTATTCCGATGGACGCCGATCTTTTTTGAAGCACGCTGCAGAGCCGCGGTGAAGATGCGGTTCCAGTAGATGAAGAAATGTGGCTTACGAATGGACTATATACGCGCCCCCGGGCCCCGTCAAGGGATTCGGACGCCGTGCCATCCGGGACGCCGAGCGGGAGCGACCTCCGCGGGCCGATTCGGGACAGATCGGCCTACTGCCTCGCCTCCGGAACAGCCGTGAGCGTGATCCGCTCGTCCCCTCTCAGGACCACGATCGTCACCGGCTGCCCGACTTTCAGAGCGGCCAGAACGTGTGTGTAGTCGTATATGTTCGTGATCTTCTGGCCGGCGAGCTCGACCACGATGTCCCCGTCCTTCACCCCGGCCTTGTCAGCGGGTCCGCCCGCACGGACACCGGAGAGCTTGACTCCCTCGACGACTTCCGACGAGAAATCGGGAACGGTTCCCAGTGTCGCGGCGAGGTTGCCGCGACGAGCAGTCTCCGATTTCGACATGTCGGACCGCACGTAGTCCGGCCGTTCCGCGCGAACGGCGAGGTCCTCGACGACGAGGCGGGCGAAAGCGCCGATACGAACCATGTCGTCGTACGCGAGCGTTTCCGGATCGTCCGAGGGCTTGTTGTAGTCCGAGTGGACCCCGGTGAAAAAGCTGAGAACCGGCACGCCTTTCGGATAGAACGCCGTCACATCGGTGGGCAGGTACGGGTCGTTCTGCATGACGAGATTGAACCCCGCGGCGACGTTTCGCTTTTCCACGAGCGCCGGCCAGATGTGAGACGAACCGACGCCCTGGATCGTGAGCTTGTTGTCGCGAAGCCGTCCCACCATGTCGAAGTTGAGGTAGGCAATCATCTGCTCGAGAGGAACGGGCGGCTTTCCGACGAAATACGACGACCCGATGACGCCGAGTTCTTCTCCCGACCAGAACGCGAACACCACTCCCCGCCGGAACGCCTGCGGGTTCTCCATGCGCTCGGCGGCGAGAGCGGCGGCGAGCTCCATCACGAGCGAGGTGCCGGACGCGTTGTCGTCCGCTCCGTTGTGGATCTGCGTCTGCGCGTCTTTCTCGGCGAGCGATCCGACCTCTCCATGACCGATGTGATCGTAGTGCGCGCCCACGACGACGTACTCCGGGTTCGCCGATCCCTCGGGCGGCGGCAGAAATCCGACGACGTTCCTGTCTCGTTTCTTCTCCGTTTCGACGGCGGCCGAGATCCTCACCGTGATGCCGGGAAGCGCGAAAGACCCATCGAAGTGGGGCTTCTCGGCATCGAGACCGTCCTGGACTTCCTTGAGGGTCTTGCCCGAACGGGAGAGAATCGCATCGGCGACGGCTTCCCCGACCGAGGCCGCGATGATCCCCGAGCTTGCGGCGCTCTGGTCGAAACGGAGCGCAGCGAGCTCGCCCGCGTGGGGCGAATTGGGTCCGCGGATGATGAGAAGGGCTTTCGCTCCGCGCTCGCGGGCGACCATCGCCTTGTCTCGAAGTCCCGCATGCCGGTTGAGCTCCTGCCTCCTCTCGACGCCGACATCCTCGGGAACGTAATCGAGTGCGAGAACGATCTTGTCCCGGACGTCGAGCCCAGCGTACGAGTCGTAGCCGTGGCCGGGTTCTCCTGGGGCCACGAACCCGTATCCCGCGAACACGACGGGCCCCTCGGCCTCGCCCGACGCGGAGAACGCCAGCGGCCGGAAATCCTTGTCGGTGTCGAAGTACGTCGCCTCGCCTTTGTCGTTCGTCACGGCGAGCTGGCACTGGTCTGCGATGAGCCTCACACCCGACGTGAAGGGGAATTCCTGAAAATACGAGCCGTTGTCGCCGAGAGGAGCGATCCCGTTCTTCTCGAGATACGCGGCGATGTAGTCCGAAGCGAGCTTCGTCCCATTGGACCCGCTCATGCGGCCTTCGAGCGCGTCGGACGCCAGGTAGCCTACCTCCTGGCGAAGATCCGCGGCCGTGATCTCAGGTGCGAAACCGGGCGCGCTCGCCCCCGCACGAACCGGGGCCGCCGCGAGCACCGCGAGCGCCGCGTCATGGTCCCAGTCGGCGATGAAGATCTGCGCTTTCCCGTCCGGCGTCCGATTCGTGGCCCACGCGAGGCGCCTGCCGTCCGGCGAGAACACGGGAAGCCCGTCGAACCCCTCCGTGGTCGTCACGCGCACGGGTTCTTTCGTTCCGGCGGCATCCACCATGAAGAGTTCGAAGTTCGAGAAGCCGAGTTTGTTCGACGTGAAGATCACGTACTCGTTTGACGGGTGGAAATACGGCGCCCACGACATCGCGTCGAAATCCGTCAGCCGCCGTGTGTCGCTGCCATCGAGACGCATCGTGTACACATCGGCGATCATCCCGCTCTCTTCGAAATGGCGCCAAACGATGCGCTTCCCGTCCGGCGTGAAGAAGGGGCCTCCGTCGTAACCCGGCCAGTCGGTGAGGCGCGTCTGACCGCTGCCGTCGGCGTTCATGATGTAGATCTCGGCGAAGTACGACAGGTCTTTCTTGAACTGCTCTTTCTCTTTTTTCGAGAGCTTGCCGCCGGCGTATACGTCGCGGATCGAGCAGAACACGATCTTGCTTCCGTCAGGAGAATAGGCACCCTCCGCATCGTAGCCCTTCGCGGTGGTGAGCCGGCTCAACGCGGTCCCGTCTCGCTTCGCCGAGAAGATGTCGAAGTTCTCGTCGTAGTCCCACCCCTGCCGGCGCTTCTGACCCGAAGCGCGAAAATCGATCTCTGCTTTCTGCTTCTCCGCCGTCTCGGGATCGAGGTGAGTGGACGCGTAGAGCACGTCGTCGGTGCCCGGCCGGAAAAAAGAGCAGGTCGTTTTTCCCTCCCCCGTCGAGACCCGGTGGGTTTCCCCTGTTTCGAAGTCGAGTATGTAGATCTGGTAAAAAGGATTTCCGGATTCCCTTTCGCTCTGGAAGATCAGCTGCTTGCCGTCCGGCGAGAAGTAGCCTTCGCCCGACCGTCCACCCTGGTACACCAGCTGACGCACGTTCTCGAGGAAATGCCCTTCGCCGCCGGCGTTCGCGCCCGAGGAGTCCGCCCGGGTGGATGGCCCCGCGGCCGCCGCGCGGCCAGCGATGGGTCCCGTTCCCATGAGCAGAGCGGCTCCGAGGAAAAGCGGCGCGCACGCAGCTGCATAAACGACCCGAACGCTCACGTTCATTGACATCCTCCGGTGTGTGGATAGGCGCTCCGTTGGACCGGAACCCGGGCCCGCGAGCGGAATCTCCTTGTGAACCCTAAGATACTAGATACGTTCCATAATCGCACGCCGAAAAACCAGGGCGACAGAATACGCCGGGGCGTCGTATCTTGCCGCGCATAAACGTCCTATACAGGCACCCCGCCACCGTCCTATAATGCCCTCGCATTTTTCTTTGAAATCCGGTACATGGGCGCAATCGTTCTGTGAATCTCGCAGTTGTCCTCGTCACGCCGAGTCTTCGAGGGAGGAACGCATGTCCAGAGAGAAAACGATGAATCGGTCTCTCGTTGTGGTAGGAGGCATACTCGTTCAGCTCTGCCTTGGAGCGATTTACGCGTGGTCCGCGTTCACGAGCAAGCTCACGGCGGACCCGTTCGGTTTCACCAAGACACAAACGCAGAT
The DNA here is from genome assembly GCA_964645735.1 of uncultured bacterium. Taxonomy (GTDB): domain Bacteria; phylum Krumholzibacteriota; class Krumholzibacteriia; order WVZY01; family WVZY01; genus CAZYCB01. The sequence goes on from CAZYCB010000476.1 coordinate 12,465, forward strand.
CATCTTTTCCTTGGGGTTGCTCACGTTTGCCGTGGTGATGGCGCTCGTCGCAGGCCGCTGGCAGGCGAAAGTCGGCCCGCGTCTCGTCGCTCTCGTCGGCGGGATCGTGCTCGGCGTGGGCTACGTGATCGCCGGGCTCGCCGGAACGAGCTTCTGGGGCATTCTCATCGGCGTCGGCCTTCTCGGCGGGGCCGGCATCGGCCTGGGGTACGTTTGCCCGATCGCAACGCTGGTCAAGTGGTTCCCGGACAAGAAAGGTCTCATCACGGGGCTCGCCGTGGCGGGATTCGGATTCGGCGCGCTCATCTGGATCAAGCTTACCGGGGGATTCAAGTTCGGACCCGTGGACCTCACGCCGGGTTGGAAAGGTCTCTATGGGATGGGGTGGACGGTGAGTCAGGTGTTCATCCTCTACGGGATTCTCTTCGCTGCGCTGGTCGCAGCGGGCGCGAGGGTACTCGTCAATCCTCCCGAGGGTTGGAAGCCGGCCGGTTGGGAACCACCGACGGGTGCAGCCGCCAGCAGCACGGGCGGCGTCAACTTCACCGAAAAGCAGATGACGGCCACGCCTCAGTACTGGGGTCTTTTCACCGCGTTCTTCGTGGGCGCCACAGCCGGATTGATGGTCATCGGCGTGATCCAGCTCTTCGGAAAGGACGCCCTCACCGAACGCGGGATGACCATCGATCAAGCGAACATCGTCGCGGGGACCGCGATGGGACTCTTTTACGCTCTCATGAACGGGTTGGGCCGCATCATCTGGGGAAAGATCTCCGACTCGATCGGCCGCAAGCCGTCGATCATGATCATGTGCCTTCTCCAGGGCGTCATGATGATCGCGTTCTACTTCATCGGCGGGAGCGAGTGGGGTCTCTACATCGGCGCCGCGGTGATCGGCTTCAACTTCGGCGGCAACTTCGCTCTCTTCCCAGCTGCCACGGCGGACTACTTCGGCAACAAGAACGTCGGCACGAACTATCCGTGGGTGTTCATGGCGTACGGCGTGGGCGGCGTTGTGGGACCCATTCTGGGCGGCGTAATGGGCGATGCCAAGGCATGGATGTGGGCGTTCGTCCCCGCAGGGATCGCCTGCCTCATCGCGCCGGGGATCGCAGCGATGCTCCGGCCTCCGAAACGAGCCTGAGCGCACGAAGAGTCTCGCTCGGTCAGCCGGACGTCACTTGGCGGACGACGAATCCTTGTCCTCGAAATTCAGAGCCCCCGAGTTGATGCAGTACCTCAGGCCCGTGGGCTGAGGCCCATCCTCGAAGACGTGGCCGAGATGCGCGCCGCAGCGGCTGCACTGGACCTCGACTCGCTCCATCCCGTGGCTCCTGTCGGTGATCCTCGTGATCCCCTTCTCCGAGATCGGAGCCCAGAAGCTCGGCCACCCCGAACCCGATTCGAACTTGGTGTCCGAGCCGAAAAGCTCGTTCCCGCATGCCACGCAGCGGTACGTCCCCTTGCCGTGGAAATCGTAGTAGATCCCGGTGAACGGCGGCTCGGTGCCGCACCCACGCGTGATCCGATACTGTTCGGGCGTGAGGATCTGACGCCACTCCTTGTCGCTCTTGGTGACTTTGTCGGACACGCCTTTGCTCCCCTTTTGATCGCTCTGCGTCTGTTTCGGCTGACAACCCTGCGGCTTTTCGCCAGAGCTCTTCTTGTCCTCGCCCGCCATGCCGACGACGGCGACGAACGATGCGAGAACGGCCGCGCCCACTAGAAGCCTCGCTCTTGAACGGTTCATAACACTATCCTTCGGCTGTCGAACGCCCTGGTCCATCGGCTGGACCCATCCGTTCCGACGCCCCCCAAAACGAAACCGCCGGGGCGGCCAGCCGTTTCGAGATCGGTCCCCCCGGCGGTATTAACATGCTATCCGGCCCTTCGCCGGTCAAGCCGTTTGCTACTCGTAGCTCGCGTAAACCGGCCAGTACATCTGAGCCTTGGCGAGCTCGAGCGCGTTGCTCGGCTTGGGCATCGTCGCGAGGTTCCGTTTGTACGCGACCTCGATGACGGCAGCGGCGATCACGGCCGAGACTTCCCGGATCTTCGTCAGCGGCGGGTAAATGCACCCGTGCCCGAGCTCTTCCTCCGTGACGAGCCCGGCGAGCGCCTTCGCCGCTTCGAAAAACATCTCGTCGGTGACTTGCTTCGCTCCGCACGCCACGACGCCCAGACCGACGCCGGGGAACACGTAGGCGTTGTTGCCCTGACCGGGGATGTACTTCTTGCCTTCGAACATCACCGGATCGAAGGGGCTCCCGCTCGCGAAAACAGCCCGCCCGCCGGTCCAGGTGTACGCCTGCTCCGCCGTGCACTCCGCCTTCGACGTCGGGTTCGAGAGCGCGAAAACGATCGGGCGCTCGTTCAATTCGCCCATCATGCGGACGATCGGTTCGGTGAACGTACCGGGCTGTGCCGACACGCCGATGAGGCCCGTCGGCTTCAGCACCTTGACCGCGGTCGCCAGATCGGCAATCGGCTCGTGGTCGTGAGCGTATCCGAGCTTGTGATCCTGGAGATCGCGACGGCTCTTCACGACGAGTCCCTTCGAGTCGACGAGCCAGCACCGCTTCCTGGCTTCGGCCGTCGGGACACCTTCGGCGACCATCGCGGACACGATGAGATCGCTGATCCCGACCGCCGCCTCGCCGCCGCCGAGGAACACGAACTTCTGGTCCTTGAGCTTGCCTTTCGTGATGCGGAGCGCCGAGTACACACCCGACAGAGCGACGCCGGCGGTCCCCTGAATGTCGTCGTTGAACGAGCAGACGTTCTCCCTGTACTTGTTGAGCAGTCGGAACGCGTTCTTGTTGCCGAAGTCCTCCCACTGGATCAGGCATCCCGGGAAGGCCTCCTGCGACGCCTGGATGAACTCATCGACGATCTCGTCGTACTCGGGTCCCTGGAGGCGCTTCTGCTTGAGTCCGAGGTACAAGGGGTCATCGAGGAAGGCCTGGTTGTTCGTTCCCACGTCGATCGTGATGGGCAGGCAGAGCTGCGGATGAACGCCGGCACACGCCGTGTAGAGGCAGAGCTTTCCGACGGGTATGCCCATCCCGTGGGCTCCCTGATCCCCCAGACCGAGTATCCGCTCGCCGTCCGTCACCACGATGACGCGTGTCTGTGTCGTCCGCCAGTTCCTGAGGATGTCCCTCATACGGCCCTTGTCTTTCGCCGTGATGAAAATCCCGCGCGCCCTTCTGAAGATGTGTCCGTATTCCTGGCAGGCTTTTCCGACGACAGGGGTGTAGATGATCGGCATCATCTCGACGATGTTGTCGAGCACCACCTTGTAGAAGAGCGTCTCGTTCCGGTCCTGGAGCGAGGCCAGGTGGATGAACTTCTCGAGCTCGTTGGTCTTCTTGCTGTAGTTGATCATGACCCGCTTCGCCTGGTCCTCGATGTCGAAAACATGGGGAGGCAGCAGGCCGCGGAGGCCCAACATGTCCCGTTCCTTCTCCGTGAAAGCCGTTCCTTTGTTCAGGCACGGATCATGGAGGAGATCCTCGCCTGTTGGAATTCTCCTCAAGGCGCATTTCTTGTCCGTGCTGATGTACTTATCCGCCATTCTCCGCACTCCTTTTCTGACGATGATTCAGAAACGGGGGCCTCCCTTTGGCCCCCGCTCCCATGGTGTCTCTCCTGGCGCCTCCGTCGGGAACGAAACGTCATCCCGCAAGCCCCGGGGCGCTTTGTACGCGGATCACTTCTGTGTCCGCCGTATGGAACGGGGCACGCGGTCGAGCTTGAAGACCGTTGTGAACTCCTTGTTGTGGCTGATCCAAAGCCTGTCCGCGATGATCGCGTTCGTCAGCGATTCCTTGAAGCTCATCCAATCGGAGAAGAGCTTCGCGTCCTTTGCGATCATCACCATGTCCGGGCGATCGAATCCCTTGGGCTCGACGGCGAAATTGCCGTTATCGATCTTGAGACCGAACGCTCCGCCCGGAGTCTTCACCTGGATGTCGCGTTTCCAGCCGGCGAGGTCCTTTTTCACCCTGTCGCTTCCAGCCGCCTCGGATGACATCGCGATGAGCTGCTGGACGACGGCGTCGTGCGATTTTTTCGCTTCGGGGGTCGACGCGGCGACCTTCGGCTCGGCAGGGGTTTCCCAGTCGAGCTGGTGCTCCTCGACGCCTTTCGTGCCACGGAGCTTCTCGGGGACTTCTTCGATGGGCACCGCGAATATGTCGCGGGGGTTTCCGATCCGGTCCTTCCGGAAGATCACCTTGACCCGCATTCCCTTCTTGAACACGCGCGGCGTCAATACGCCCTTAGACGTGTACACGTGGATGGGGAGCGCCGTGTCGGCCCCGTCGAGCATCACGCGGCCCCTTCCGAAAGGCACCTGGTGCTGCATCAGAGAGTGGCCGAAGTACGTGATCGGAGGCGTCGAGTTCATCACGCCTTCCTGCGCCATTTCGACCTCCTGCAGCTCGGCGAACTCGCAGTCGGGGCAGTAGAGCTCGAACGGCGGAACGCGGACGAGCCCGCACTTCGGACACTTCATCCCGTAGATCTTCTTCTCCTCTTTGAGCCCGAGGAAGTATTTCGAGAACTCCCCTTTCGATCTCTTGTAGAACGTGAACATCGACTCGTTGGATTCGAGATACCGTTTTCCGTCCACTTCTATGACATTCGACTGGACGTCCGGGATCATGTTCTGAGGGATCACCTTGTCCGCCATGTTACGACCTCCTCTCGATAACCATCGCCACGCCGTACTGGGCGATCGTCGAGCCTGTTCCGTGTATGAGTCCCCGGTCCAGCTCCCTGTTGATGAGCTCGCGCCGCGCGCTCCAGCACGAGAACATGTTGGAGCCCCCGACGAAGTGTCCTCCGTAGGTGAGACCGCCGCTTGGGTTGACGAGTACCGGCCCGCCTGGAGTCATGATTCCCTCTTCGATGAGATCGTCGGCGTGTCCCAAGGGCACGAATCCCATCTCCGCCATCGTGATTTCGAGCTGCTTGATGAAAGCGTCGTGAAGCTCGACGACCTGGATTTCTTTTCGCGGATTCGTGATCCCCGCCATCTTGTACGCCGCTTTCGCGGCGAGGTGGTCGGAGAGGATCCGGTGCATGATCTTGTGGCGATCGTCCCGACCCGCCACGTGGTGTTCGTTCGACGCCCCGACGCCGGCAACCTTGATGATCGGATGACCCGAGTTCTTGCAAATCGCCTTCGCCTTGTCCATCGACGCGAAGATGATGGCGCCCGCCCCTTCGGTGTAAACGCAGGTTTCGAGAAGCTTGAACGGATAGACGATGTAGCGCGAGTTCATCGCCATCTCCGCCGTCACTTTCTCGCCGTACCGCTGCCCGTAGGGGTTGTTCTGGACGTGCTGGCTGAGGATCTCGGAGATCTTCGCAGAGACCTCGTCCTTGAGGTCTCCCGGGTGCTCGTCCATGTAGGCGAGAACGACCTCGGCGTAGCTGTCGGACGCCGTCCACCCGAGTTCCCTCTCGAAAAACGTGTCGCCTGACCAGCCGATCGTCTTGATGACTTCGGGAGTGGATGTCTTCGACTCGAAATCGAAACAGTCCGTGCACTTCTCCACTCCGAGGGCGATGACGACGTCGTAGAGCCCGCTCGCCACCCACGTGTACGCGGTGAGCATCGCGTACGCCCCGGTCGCGCCGCCGCACGTGATTCGCATCCCGGGCTTGTTCGCCATCCCAATGATCCCCTGGAGCGTGTGCTCGGGAATCGCCGAAAGCTCGAAGATGTCGTTGTAGATCCCGTACACGGCGGCATCGACATCCTTGATAGAGATCTTCGCGTCGGCGATCGCTTCCTTCACCGCCCACTGGGCGAGACCGTAGTATGTCTTCTCGACCCAACGGCCTTTGCAGGGGGTGATCCCCGCGCCGACGATTGCGACGTCTCGCATAAGCCTCTCCTTTTCAGAAGTTAGTCACTGACACCCAAAGTCACGTAAAAGTTACCTGCGGAATCGAATTCGTGTGGGAACCGGGAAAAGGGGCAAGCATAAGGGGCTTCGTGGCAAGCCCGTCTGCGCACCGCACCACTCCTCGAACACTATCCTTCCCGGAAAACCGCGCCGCTGATTATCCTTCAGTTGCCTTCTTTCTTCAAGGCGAAACTCTGGACACGCAGCGGCCTCCCGCGCCCGCCGCCGCGCAACTCGCACCGGCATAGCATGTTACATGCTTCGACTCACGAACGGATCATCGTGAGGAGCATTTTGAAAGCGGCGCGCGCCTTGAGCGCGTGGGGACGTCCGGCGGGCATGATGATCGCTTCTCCGCTCCTTACCGTGAACGGCTCGCCGTCGATCGTGATCT
>CAZYCB010000477.1:0-3598 GCA_964645735.1 uncultured bacterium
TCGGCTACGGAGCGGCGGCCAAGGCGACGACGTTGTTGAGTTATTGCGGTATCGACAAGTCGCATCTCGAGTACATCGTCGACCTGAACGAGTTCAAGCATGGGCGGTACATGGGGCGAAATCATCTGGAGATATTTCCCACGGGGAAGCTGCTGGACGACAAGCCGGACTGCGTGCTGCTCCTCGCGTGGAACTTCGCGGAGGAGATACTCAACCAGCAAGCCGAGTACCGCCGCCTCGGCGGGCAATTCATCATCCCCATACCACACCCGAGAGTCGTGTAGCGGACGGCTTCGTGCAGAGGCTCCCCCGGGGGAGCGCTCATCGTGGTTCGGATTCGAAATCACTCATCACCGTGACGAGAACAGGCGATGTCCTTCGCGTGGATGAAAGAATTCTGGGAGTACCGGGAGCTGTTCTTCTTCCTCGTGTGGAGGGACGTGAAGATCCGGTACAAACAGACGATCCTGGGGGCCGCGTGGGCGATCATCCAGCCGTTCTTCATGATGGTGGTCTTCACGCTGTTCTTCGGCCGCATGGCCAAGATGCCCAGCGACGGAATACCGTATCCGCTCTTCTCGTACTGCGCTCTGCTTCCGTGGACGTACTTCTCGACCGCAGTGAGCCTTTCCGGCAATAGCCTCATCAGCGGGGCCAATCTGGTGCGAAAGGTCTATTTTCCGCGGGTGGCGCTGCCGGCGGCATCGACGTTCAGCGGGCTCGTGGATTTCGCCATCGCGTTCGTTATCCTACTCTGTCTGATGTTCTACTACGACGTGACGCCGAGTTTCAGTCTGCTGCTCTGGCCTCTTCTCATGGTGCCGATGGTCATGCTCGCCCTCGGAATCGGCATGATCCTTTCGTCGTTGAACGTCAAGTATCGGGATATCAAGTATGCCATTCCGTTCCTGGTTCAGACCCTTTTGTTCGTGACGCCTATCATCTACCCGACGAGTATCGCGAGCGGACGGATCCGGACGCTGCTCTCCTTGAACCCGCTCACGGGTCTCATCGAGGCGTTCAGGGCGTCGGTGCTTCCGACGCGGGCTGTGGATTGGCGCCTCTTGGGGTTCTCGGTCGGAGTTACCGTTGTGATATTCGTGCTGGGCGGCTTGTATTTTCGGAAAACCGAGAGGGAATTTGCTGACGTGATCTAGCGGGTGCAGGAAGGAACCCGACAACATGCCGGTGGCCATTGCCGTCGAGAATTTGTCGAAGAGGTACCAACTGGGGATGCTCAAGCACGAGACGATGCTCCGGGAGGTTCTCGTGAACGTCGTAAAGCACCCGTTCGCCCGGGCGCCCGGCAGGAAGGAATTCATCTGGGCGCTGAGGGACGTCTCTTTCGGTGTGGAGGAAGGGGAAGTGGTGGGGATCATCGGAAGAAACGGCGCGGGGAAAAGCACCCTGCTGAAACTGCTTTCCAGGATAACGTACCCGACAGAAGGCCGAATCCGCGTTCGCGGGAAAGTCTCGTCGCTTCTCGAGGTGGGTACGGGGTTTCACGAGGAGCTCACCGGGCGCGAAAACGTCTACCTCAACGGATCGATTCTCGGGATGAAGAAGAGGGAGATCCGGTCGAAGCTCGATCAGATCGTCGCGTTCGCCGGTGTGGAGCGCTTCGTTGATACGCCGATCAAGCGTTACTCGACGGGGATGACCCTGCGTCTGGCGTTCGCCGTGGCCGCGCATCTGGAGCCCGACGTTCTCTTCGTCGACGAGGTTCTCGCCGTGGGTGACGCCGAGTTCCAGAAGAAGTGCCTCAAAGCCATGGACGACATGCATGCGGGGGGGCGCACGGTCCTGTTCGTATCGCACAACATGTCCGCCATCGAGAACCTCTGTCCGCGGGCGATATGGATCGAGGGGGGGGAGGTCCGTCAGGACGGGGATGCGAAGGACGTGATCCGGGCTTACCTCTCGATGTTCGCGGACAGTCAGCGGAGCGGCCACGATTTCACCGGGATCGCGAGTCGCGGCGGAAACGGAGCGGTGCGCTTCACGGGAATCGAGTTCCTCGACGCCGAAGGCCGCCCGAATAACCTCGTGCGGAGCGGGGACGAGATGAGGGTTCGCCTTCACTTCGATGCGCGCGAGGAGATTCACCAGCCCCATTTCGGCGTGATGGTCTATTCGGATATGGGAGCGCTCGTGACGACATTCAGCACGTGGGCGGCCGGGCTGGAAATCCCGGCGTTGGCCCCGGGGCGCGGACAGATAGACTTCACGATCGATTCGCTCTATTTGATGCCGTCACGCTACTACCTAACGCTCTGGATTTCGAGTTTTGGAGGGGTCAAGTACGATCACCTGGATCACTGCGTCGCCTTGGACCTCGAGCCTTCGGATCCGTACGGGACGGGAAAGGGCATCGAGCGGAAGTTCGGCGTCGTGTACGTCACCGGCCGGTGGACGTTCCGGAACGCCGGCGGACGCGAAGAGGCCAACGGCTAGGCGATTTGGTGCTCCGAACCCCTTCCTCGACGCGCCGAGGAAGAAGAGAAGTCTTCACGGGAGTTTCTACTGTGGTCTTGAATACGCAGTGCCCCAGCTGCGGTGCGCAGGGAATGTCGCCGTTCTACACGGTTCGCAATATCCCCGTTCACAGCTGCATCATGTTTTCGAGCGAAGACGAGGCGAGGAAGTTCCCGCGAGGGGACATCGAACTGGGTTTTTGCACGGGCTGCGGTTTCATTTCCAATATGGCGTTCGACCCCGACGTCGAGGACTACTCGCCGCTCTACGAAGACCAGCAGTGCTACTCTCCGACATTCAACGTTTTTGCCAGGGATCTCGCGGAAGGCCTCGTGGAAAAGTACGATCTCCACGGTAAGGACCTGGTGGAAGTCGGCTGCGGCAAGGGCGACTTTCTGGCGCTCATGTGCGAGCTGGGCGACAACAGAGGGGTCGGGATCGACCCCTCGTGCGAAAAAGAAAGAATCGAGAGCTCGGGCGCGGACAGGATAACGATCGTTCAGGACTACTACTCCGAGCGGTACGCGCATTACACGGGTGACATGGTGATGTGCCGCCACACGCTCGAGCACATCCACGACACCAAGAACTTCGTGGAGACGATTCGGAGCGGTATCGGGAATCGGCTCGACACCATCGTCTTTTTCGAAATCCCCGAGGTGAGCATCGTCCTCGAGAAACTCGTGTTCTGGGATATTTACTACGAACACTGTTCGTACTTCAGCCCTGGATCGCTGGCCAGGCTCTTCCGCTCTTGCGGCTTCGAAGTTCTCGACGTGTCCATCGGCTTCGACGGTCAGTATTTGCTCATCGAGGCGCGGCCCGTCGCATCGACCTCGGAGAAACGTCATCCGTTGGAGGAGTCCGTCGGGGAAATGCAACGCCGTGTCCATCATTTCCGGTCGGGAGTCGAGCGGCAGAAGGAGCAGTGGAAACGCTTGGTGCAAGGCCTCCATGCCGGGGGAAAGAAGCCCGTTATCTGGGGATCGGGCTCGAAATGCGTCGCATTCCTGACGACGCTCGGGATCGACAGCGAAATCGAATGCGTCGTCGATATCAACCCGCGCCGGCACGGCAAGTACATCGCGGGCGTCGGCAAGCGCATCGTTCCGCCGGAGCATTT
>CAZYCB010000478.1:0-1709 GCA_964645735.1 uncultured bacterium
GAAAACCACTCGTCGCACCATTCCTGGGTCCTCCTTTTTCGAATCACAACCGGGGCGCATCGCCCGGCTTTGTTCCACCCATTGCCGTTTGAAATAACACTCGTTGCCGAATTTCGGGCGCCGACCGGACCGCGACGCGCCGGTCCGCCTGCGGTTGGGCAAACAGTTTAACGGCCGCTCCCCGAGCGGTCAAGAAAACATCCTAGTACTTGTAGAACCCGTACTTGGACTTCCGCCCCAGGCGTCCCGCCGCGACCATTTTCTTCAACAGCGGACACGGCCTGTACTTCGAGTCCCCGAGGTCCCTGTGGAGCACCTCCATGATGTTCAGACAAATGTCCAGGCCGATGAGGTCGGCGAGCGTTAGGGGACCCATCGGGTGGGCCATTCCCAGTTTCATGACCTCGTCGATCGCCTCGGGTTTCGCGACGCCTTCCATGAGGCAGTAGACCGCTTCGTTGATCATGGGCATCAAGATGCGGTTGGACACGAAGCCCGGGTAGTCGTTCACCTCGACGGGAGTTTTTCCGAGCTTCTTGCAGAGTTCGACGATCGTGGACGTCGTCTCGTCGTTGGTCTCGAGGCCACGGATCACCTCGACCAGCTTCATCATAGGCACAGGGTTCATGAAATGCATACCGATGTACCGGGACGGATCCTCAACCGCGGCAGCGAGCAGCGTGACGGAAATCGAAGAAGTGTTCGTCGCTAGAATTGCGTCCTTGCCGACGAACCCGCTCACCTTCTTCCACAGGTCCCTCTTCCCGTTCAAATCCTCGAAGATCGCCTCGACGACGAGTTCGCATCCCTTGACTTTCCCCAAGTCGGTGGTCGGCGTGATCTTTCCGAGAATGGCCGCCTTCTGCTCTGCTGTGATGATCTCTTTCTTGATGAGACGATCGAGGCTCCCCGAGATCGTCGCGATTCCCTTCTGGACGAACTCGTCCTTGACGTCGATCATGGTGACCGCGAACCCCGATTGAGCGAACACTTGCGCGATGCCGTTCCCCATGGTCCCGGCACCCAGCACGGCTACGTTCTTCACTTGCATGTCGATTCTCCTGTTCTATCGAGTCGATACGGCGGGCGCGCCGAGCGCGCCCGCCTGCGGTCGAGCGGCCTCTCTACATGGAAACGCTCAGAGCGACGGCGTTCCCGCCGCCGAGGCAGAGCGATGCGAGTCCCTTCTTCGCGTTACGTGTTTTCATCGCATGAAGGAGCGTGACGAGCACACGGGCACCGGAGCATCCGATCGGATGCCCGATCGCCACGGCGCCGCCGTTGACGTTGACGTGCTCCGGGTTCATTCCGAGTTCCCTCATGACGGCTATCGCCTGGACGGAAAACGCCTCGTTGAGCTCGATGACGCCGAAGTCGCCGATCTTCTCGCCCGTCTTGGCGAGCAGGTTCTTCACCGCCATGACCGGAGCCATCATGACCCACTCGGGCGCCATGCCTCCCGTGGCGTAGGCGTCGATAACCGCGAGGATGGGGAGCCCCAGCTGCTTGGCCTTCGTCTCCGAAGTGACGAGAACGGCCGCCGCGCCGTCGTTGATCGTCGACGCGTTGCCGGGCGTCACCGTGCCGTCCTTTTTGAACGCGGGCTTGAGCTTGGTGAGCGCCTCGAACGTCGTCTCTTTCCGCGGTCCTTCGTCCTTCCCGACGATCACAGGATCGCCCTTTCTCTGCGGCACGGCGACGGGAATGAT
>CAZYCB010000479.1:0-4036 GCA_964645735.1 uncultured bacterium
CAAATGAGTTGGCTGTACGACTTCGGCACGCCGGAACTGACCATCGGTACGACGCCCGCGGGGATAACCTCGGGCTTTGCGTCGCCCCAGAACGGGTACTTTCCGCTGTGCGTCGCGAAGGCCGTCTTTATCTGGACGTGCAGCGAGTGCATGGTGAACAACCAGCCATGCATCGTTACGGCGCATCCCGGTACGGGATTCGTGGGCGGCGTGGACTATCCGAACTACGACCTGGTCCCCGCGGTGGGGATGACGTCGTTGGTTTGCCCGACCGTCCCGCTAGAAGACACCACGTGGGGCAAGATCAAGTCGATCTACGGCGAATGACCCGGACGGCCAGAGGCCGATAAACGGGTGGCGTGCAAGGATATCTGCCACACGAAGGAATTGTCCAGACCGCCTGGCCGTGCTTTTAACGCCGGCCAGGCGGTTGCCTATTCGGCGGAGAGGACCGGGTGCGAATCCGTATGTTGGAACCGAATCGAGAGATCCGTCCGGGGATGGGGGTGTCGAACAATCCGGCGGCTAAGAGGACACCTGAAACGATCTCTACAACAAAATAGCTTGACAGAAGTTGGGAGGCCGTAGAAAACTTATAAAGGAGAGCAGCAAAGCGAGGTTCCGTTGGAACCTGGCCCGTGGGGGCCCTCCAGGTCGGTCAGGTCCGGGAGGCCGGTGCCGCGTGGGAGGCCGATGAGCGGCAGAGAACTTGCTTGAAGGGGAGCGGTCGCGGCGGGTGTTCGCGGATTCTGAGGAGGGGAGCGAGGATCTTCGCGGCAATCACGGGAAACAACTGCGCCGTCACGACGCTGCCGGATTCCAACAGTACATGTTGTGGTCACGTGCTTCGTAAAGGAGATGGTATGAGAAAGTCACTGTTAATCGCGCTTGTCCTGGTCCTCGGCGCCACCGTTGCGCTAGCCCAGGTGCCGAACGGAAGCATTGGCATTTTTGCGGACAATGGTGCCGTGAGCTGTAACCTGTCGTCCGCCGCCACGTCGTACTACTACTTCTGCCACGTGGGTGCGCTCGGAGCTACGGCGTCCCAGTGGGCCGCTCCCAAGCCGGACTGCTTGACGGGCGCGCGGCTCGCTGACCTGCCGGTGTTCGCGATCAACCTCGGCACCACGGCGGACGGCATCACCGTCGGTTACGGTCTTTGCAAGACGGGCACCTTCCACATCATGACGGCCCTGTACAGCGTGGCCAGTGCGACGCCTTGCTGCTATTTCTCGGTAATTGCGGATCCGAATCTCTCATCGGGGAAGATCGAGATTCCCGACTGCGATTTCAACCTGACGTACGGCACGAGCGGCCAGGGGATCATCAACTCCGGTGTATCGTGCGACTGCAACGTCCCCGCCGAAGAGACGACGTGGGGACAGGTGAAAGCGCTCTACACCGACTAGTTGCGGGCGGAATCTCGCCACTGCCGGTTCGAGATCGGGAAACGCTCGGCTGCGACAGCCGGGCGTTTCTCTTTTTGTAACGTTCGCCTGTGAAGCGGCTTAGGCCTTGACTGGGACTCTCGCAGGGCGTAAATTCTTTGTGGTTCCTCAGCCTGCCCGGTATCCCCTGCACATAAACCAAGTTCGATGTCCCGCGGGTTGCGGCGGGTTGCGCGGAATTCAAAAGCCCATCACCGGCTCGAGGAGGTTGCTCGGCATGTGTGTCCCGAAACGATCGTGGTGTTGGAAGGCCGCCGGGCTCGCGGTTGTCGCTCTCAACTTTTCGATATCGGGGGCGACCCCGCCCCCCGCCTCGTTGAATCGGCCAGCAAAGCTTGTCTCCGCCACGGAAACCCAAGTGATATTCGAAGCCGATCTCACCGGATACGCCGTGGTCGCCTCGCGTCATCTCGCGGGCACCGACGTGCTGCAGGTACCGGGCTTCGGGAGCTTCTCCCAATCGGGCGAGCCTGCGATTCCAGGACGGGATTATCTCGTCGCTCTGCCTCCGAAGGGCGATCCATCGGTCACGTGGAGGATCGTACGCTCCGAGCCACTCGGTGAGCACCGAATCGAACCCGTGCCGTTTCCTCTGATTCTGCAAGACGAAAACGGCATGGCCTTCACAGACGAAGAATTCAGAATCGACGCCGATATCTATTCGAAAGCGCGATCTTCGATCGCGGTGACGGCGGGCAACGTCGTGCGGCTCCGGCACCAGCGCGTGCTTCCCGTGCGTGTGATCCCTCTGGCGTACGATGCGGCCAGCGGCCAGGCGGTTCTGGCGACGCGCATACGGATCGAAATTTCTTTTTCCGCCGGCGCCGCGCGAGCCGGCGGGTCGGAGGATGCCGGGACACCGCCGGTCCGCGAATCGGCGGAGTGGGAACGCATCCTCGGACGCGTTCTCGTGAACCCGGCTCAGGCGGCGCTCTGGCGGACGCGCGAGGTCGTTCGACCGTTCGAGGTCCAGGCCGATGCCCGCGTGTCGAACGCCCTCACCGGCCCTCTCGTCAAGCTCTCCGTACGCGAGACGGGACTCCAGCAGGTGAAGGCGTCGACGGCGATCGCGAAGGGATTTCCCGCCGGAACGCCCGTGGCCGATGTGCACCTCTTCAAGAGGGGATACGATTCCGGCACTCTCTCGGAGACGATCCTCGATGCGCCGTGCCGCATTGTGGAGAACTCCGCGGGCACGGAGAATGTCTTCGACGGTTCGGACCGCGTCATCTTCTACGGAAAGAGCCTCCGAGAGGATACGTCCCAAGAGGATCCGCTGGAGAAATTCTCCGGTGCGAACGTGTACTGGCTCGGGGCGGGAGGAGGGACGCCGATAGCGACCGCCGCGGTGCCGGCGGGGTACGTCGGCGCCGATACGGCAACGGCCACGTTTCCCGTCACCGAGCATTGCGAAGAGAATGCCTATTTCTGGGAAGGGACGCCTGTTGGAGAGAAGGAATTCCTCTACCACGACAATCCGGAAAGCAAGTCTCTGTCCGCTCCCTTCACGGTCACATCGATCGATCCGGCGGGGACCTTTCGGCTGAGAGCCCGTTTCGTCGGGGGGGCGCGAAACGTCTACAACAGAATCTTGAAGCTCTCGATACGAAACTCGAAGGGAACGACGGTCCTCGACGACGCCCTGGTCGACGGCAAGGACGTCGTGTCGTACACGTCGCAGGCGCTCGATGGAAGCGTCCTCGACGACGGCGCAAATACGTTCCGTATCGACAAGGCATCCGATCGGGAGACGCTCGACGCGCTTCTCGACTGGTTCACGATCGAATACCGGGCAAAGTACAAGGCGAAGGACAACGCCCTCGAGTTCAACTCGGCGAGCCTCTCCGGAGACACGAGCATCGTGGTGACGGGGCTCACGAGCACCGATGTGAGGCTCTTCGACGTCACCGATCCGGCGGCGCCGCGGGAGTACGGCCTCACGCCGGGCCACTTCACGGATACGGGCGGCGGTTACGCCCTCTCGTTCCGCGAGAGCTTCTCGTCGCTGAAGAGCTACGTCCTCGCTCCCTTGAGCGGCATCAGCGAGATCGCATCCGCGGATGTCGAGACCGACGACCCGAGTCAGATCGTCGGGAGCTCCGCGGAAAGCGGTGTGGACATCCTCGTCGTCTCGCACGCCGATTTTCTCTCCGAGATGGGGAGGTGGGTGAGCTACCGGAGGGCCCAGGGCTACCGCGTTCTCATGGCCGGCGTAGAGGACGTCTACGACGAGTTCAACGGCGGCGTGCCCAACCCCAGGGCGATCAAGAAATTCATGCGGCACTTCTTCGAAACGGGCGGTGCGAGCTTCGTCGTGCTCGTGGGCGATGCGAGCGAGGACAACCGGCACATGTTCGACGATTCGGGCCCCAACTTCGTTCCGACGGAGTCCTTCACCGATTACGCAGCCGGGGGCTTCAACCAGGACGAGGTGGTGACCTCCGACAACTGGTACGCGACGCTCGACTACGATTTCGTCGCCGACGACCCCGCCGGTCTCGATGATTACTACCCCGATCTTATGATCGGGCGTCTCCCCGTCGGGAGCCCGTCGGAGCTTAGGGACGTCATCGACAAGATCCTCAAGG
>CAZYCB010000480.1:0-1521 GCA_964645735.1 uncultured bacterium
CCGAGCCACTTGTCCTCACTGCCCCAATAAATGTCCTCTTCCGTCTCCCAGACGTCCACGCGGCCGCCCCCGAAACCGAAGGTCTTGAATCCCATCGACTCCAGGGCGACGTTTCCGGCAAGGACCATCAGGTCGGCCCACGAGATCCGGCGCCCATACTTCTTTTTGATCGGCCAGAGAAGCCGGCGCGCCTTATCGAGGTTCGCGTTGTCGGGCCAACTGTTGAGCGGTGCAAAGCGCTGCGTGCCGGAGGATGCACCACCGCGGCCATCATGGATGCGGTATGTACCTGCGCTGTGCCACGCGATCCGGATGAAGAGACCCCCGTAGTGGCCGTAGTCGGCCGGCCACCAGTTCTGCGAGTCGGTCATCAGCACATGAAGGTCCTTCTTCACGGCTTTCAAGTCGAGTTTCGTGAATTCCTCGGCGTAATTGAACTTCTCACCCATGGGATCCGACTTGGAAGAGTGTTGGTGGAGAATCTTCAGGTTCAACTGATCCGGCCACCAGTCCGCGTTTGATAGGGCGCCGGCGGCCGTGTGTCTGTGAACTACGGGGCATTTACGTTCGCTTTTCATATCCTTTCCTCCAAGGATCTGGGGTTCTACGACAGGGCCCAATTACAACGATCACGGGTCCGTGGAACGTACCTTCTTCAGGGAGCACGCACGACAGACACCGCTGACCTCAACCAGCGTCCTCTCGATGCGGCCGAGTGCTTTCGCCGAAGACGGGAGCCTGAGGTGATCGAGTTCGTCGCTGTAGAAATCTTGCGTCGACCCGCAACGGACGCAGACAAAGTGGTGGTGGGGAGCGAGATTGGCGTCGAACCGAGTCCGGTCGCGGGACGGTCCGAGCGTGGTGACAAGGCTGTGATCGTTCAGCAGCCAGAGAGTCCGGTAGACCGTGTCCAATGATACGGTCGGCATCTGTTCGCGCACGCGCTTGTGGACCGTCTTGGCATCAGGGTGGTTACCGGTCCGCGCCACCTCACGGAATATCTGCATGCGCTGATACGTGAGCCTGACTCCTGCATCGCGGCATACTTGTTCAAACCGCCTCGTACGCTGCTCGACTTCTCGCCTGCTGGGATTGGTCACAGGAGTCCTTTTCAGAATTAGTTCCTAATTAGGAATCCTGCGTCAAGAAAGGATGCTCGTCAATAGCAATCGTCACCGCCCGGGTCATATAGAACGGGCCTTTCGCAACGACTTCGAATGAAAATCCACTTTTTCGTGATGGGCGCGGCTGACGATGCGGATTCACTCGACTTCGAATGCGAGGACGGAGATATCGTCTTCGAGGCGGGTGTCTCTCGACCACTCCCTCACGCGGGTGACGACTTGAGAGACGCTTTGGCCAAGCGAATCGCCTCGCGCGCGGGCGAACTCGTGTGCGAGTCTTTCGGTATCGAAAGGCTCCCCGTCCGCGTTGACCGTATCGATCAGCCCGTCCGAGTAGAGGTACACGCGATCGCCCTGTCTGAGATGGAGCAACTGCTCCTCGAATCCCGGTTCGGCG
>CAZYCB010000481.1:0-3547 GCA_964645735.1 uncultured bacterium
GGTCCTGCGGTTGGTCGGGGCGATCGGCCCTCAGCGGGCAGGTTTGAGATTTTCCAACACACCGGCCACCGTCTCTATGTCCCCGGCACTCACATCGAGGTGAGTGACCATCCGTACGATCCTCGTGCCGAAAGCCGCCGCAAGAATTCCGTGTTCTTTGAGCCTGGCGAGAAACCCGTTCACGTCGCCGAGCCCCTCGTGGACACGGAAGACGCAGATGTTCGTATCGACGGGATAGACGAGTTCCAAACCGTCGACGGACTGTATGACCTCGCCCAGCCTCCGGGCGTTCTTGTGATCCTCTCCCAGACGGTCGATGTGGTGATCGAGGGCATACAGCGCCGCTGCGGCGAGGATCCCGACCTGGCGCATCCCGCCGCCGAACTGCTTTCTCTTCCTGCGCGCTTTCTTGATCGTCTCTGCGCTCCCCGCCACGATCGAACCCACGGGCGCGCCGAGGCCTTTCGAGAAACACATGTTCACCGTGTCCGCGCACGACACGTACTCGCGAAATGCGACTCCCGTGGCGACCACGGCGTTCGCCAGCCGCGCCCCGTCGAGATGGACTTTCAACCCGTGCGACTCGGCGAGCGCCTTGATCCGCTTCATCTCGTCCAGGGGAAAAAGATGACCGCCCGCGCGGTTGTGAGTGTTCTCCACGGCGATCACCTTGGTGACGGGCTGGTGCAAATCCCTGGGGCGTATGAGGGGCCGGATCTGGTCTGCGGTGATGACTCCCATCACCCCGTCGAGCGGATTGAACTGAAGACCCGAGAGGGCGGGAGCCGCGCCTACCTCGTAGTTGAAAATGTGACACTGCCTGTCGAGGACGACTTCGTCACCCGGTTCCGTGAGGCTCGCCAGCGCGACCTGGTTCGCCATGGTCCCGCTCGGCACGAAGAGCGCGGCTTCCGTTCCGAAAAGCGACGATATCCTCTTTTCGAGGTCGATGACCGTCGGATCGTCCCCGAAGACGTCGTCACCGACAAGGGCTTCGGCGATCGCTTTACGCATCCCCGGTACGGGACGCGTGACCGTGTCACTGCGAAGATCGATCAGCGTCGACATGCGAGTGTTTCCCGCGTTTGGTGCATCGCTGGGTGTCGGGTAAAGAAAACGGTGAGCGGCTGAAGAAACCGGCTACGGAGTGGAAACCATGTCCTTGAGTTCTTTCGACACCTTGAATACGGGGACCTTCCGGTCGGGAACCGGAACCGCGTCTCCCGTTCGAGGATTGCGCGCCATCCGGGCTTTGCGCGCCTTGACCTTGAACGTGCCGAAGCCGCGAATCTCATAATGCTTGCCCTCAGCCAGGGCCTTGGAAATCGATTCCAGGAACTGATCCATCGCCATCGCCACATCTTTTTTCGTCAACCCAGTCTTGCCGGCGATATCCTCGACGATTTCGGCTTTCGTCATCGCGTTGCCCTCCTTTGCCTCACTGGCTCCAAAGATCGTTCTCCTCCTTTTAAAGCATAACTCGTGAAAAGTCAAGGGGCTTTTGGGCCGGGGCATTTTGCCCTCGGATCCGCTCCTCCAGCGGTTCATTTTGCACGCGGCGCCCGCAGACGTCCGCCGCCGTACGCTTCCCTACGCGGCATCGCCGGTAACGACTCGCCTCCGTGGGAAAAGAGCCGCCCGTAAGCGAACTTCCGACGTACTAGCGGAGAGTTCGCGGAGACGCAGAGGAGAACACCCGCATTCGTATGCGACGAACCGGGCTCCACCCGGCCAGCTGCGGAGCGATTGGTACACCGCTTGCTGAGTGCGACGTGTGCTGCGAGGTGGTCGCCGCTCACACCAACCCATTTTCACATCGTACCACCTTGCGGCCTCGAGCAAGCGAGCGGACCCATCGAATCATCGCTATACGAAGGAGGGCGATCGGAGATGAGCGCAAACAAAGTTTTTTTCATGACCGTCGTACTGCTGGGATTGGGCGCGCTGGTCGCCGGTTGCGGAAGCGACACCGTCGCCCCGACCGACGAAGCGCCCATTCTGCCACCTGCTAATGTGACGGCGAGCGCGTCGGACATAGACAAACTGGTCCTCACTTGGGATCCGAATTCGCATCCCAGGCTGGCGGGCTACAAGGTCTACCGTGTGGACACCGACACGCAGGACATGGTGACGCTGACCCCCGACCCCATTCTGGCCACGTCATACGTGGACGCGCGTGCCAGACGGGGAGTCGCTTATGAATACCGTGTCACGGCGCTGACCAAGTCCCAAAAGGAAAGCATCTATGCGGCAATCGCGATCTTCCTCCAGGCCGACGAGCAAGGAGAGGATTTAGGATTGATGAAAGAGTAGATCTGGAATCGGACTCCGCCGCAGCGAAAAAGCCCCCTTCGAAAGAAGGGGGCTTTTTCTGTGTTCGACGCGGCGCGCGCCCGGCCATGACGCGGTCGTCACGCTGCTCGTCACAAGACGGACGCGGCGTATTGAACCACTCGGAAGAGCCCCCCGGCGATATACTCCACGGGGAACTTGATGATCCAGCCGAGGGCGCCCGTCCAGAGCAGCATGATGAGAATGAAAAAGCCGTACGGACGGATCGCCGCGAGCATCCCGGCCCATTTTGACGGCAAATAACGAGCTAGAACCCAATGGCCGTCGAGCGGCGGAATCGGAATGAGATTGAAGATCCCGAGCACGCAGTTGATCTGGATCAAATTGACGCACAACAGCTGAAAGAAGAGAAAAGTGTTTCCGCTGTTCTCCTGGAGCGCGGGCACGTGTTTGAAGACGACGCGCACGACGATGAGAAGGACCGTCCCGCCCGCGGCGAGGAGAAAATTCGACGCCGGCCCGGCGGCGGCAACGTACGCGTCGTCGACGACGGGGTTCCGGAAGTTCGCCGGATTGACGGGCACCGGCTTGGCCCATCCGACGATCGGAATCCCGCTCAGTATCCCGAGGGCCGGAATGAGCACCGTCCCCACCGGGTCGATGTGCGGCAGCGGGTTCATCGTGATTCGTCCGAGATCTCTCGCCGTAGTGTCGCCGAAGTGTTCGGCCGCAACGCCGTGGGCGTTCTCGTGGAACACCACCGAGAAAACCAGAGCCACGGCGGCCACGAGCACTTGGAGTATCTGACCGGCGGAAAAATCCATATCGTTACCTTCGACTCGCGGCTGCGCCGAGAAGACCCGCCATCACCCGCGGAGGCCCCTTGGCCGCATCGTTTCCAGTATCCACTATTTTCACTTCACCTTCAACAGCTTGTGACACTGCGGAATCACGCGGACATCGTGGAGCCGGTCGAGGGCGCGCATCTGAGCGGTCTCGAGGAGAGTGGAGAGCTGTTCCCTCGCTTCTCTCGCCCGAGCGGATCTCGAGAGCACCGAGCCTTCGGGCTGGAGGACCAACGGAACGTTCGGATCGATTCCCGCGACCAGCCGCACCGCCTCGTCGATTTCGTCGAGCGGCGTCGACGGCTCGACAACCACCTTGACGAACACTTCCGCGCCGGCGGCAGCGCGGAGAAACGCTCGATGGAGATCCCACGCCACCCTTCCCGTGGCCGAGGGGAGCTTCACGTCCA
>CAZYCB010000482.1:0-9067 GCA_964645735.1 uncultured bacterium
CGGCCAGTTCCTGGTCGAAATTCTGAAAGCAGAGGTCGAACCCCAACGAGGCCGCGTACTCGAGGAAAAGCTCCTTCGCGATCGCGATCGTTTCTTCCGTGTCCGCCTGGACGATCGTCATTGCATCCACGTTATCGTGGCCCATCGTTCTCCCACACGGGCCGCTCGCGCTCGCCGTCTTCCATCTTCTTGAGTTTGCGGCGATTCTTCAGCCGTCTCACCGCGAACGCCGCGAGGAAAAGCACGCTCAAAAGCGTGAACAAGGGCCCCACCTGGAAGAGCATCAGCTTCGAACCGTACCTCGATTCGAGCCGCTCGCTGAAACGCGCGTAGAACTGACCTTCGCTTTCCTTCCACGTCGACTCGAAGGCCTTTCCAAAATCTCCCTCGCGGACAACCTCTTCGAGAAACGCGGGCAAGAGTTCCATGTGTTCGTCGAATCGTTCCTGGAACGCCGCGTACGAAACGCGATACGCGCCGCGAGCGCGGTTTTCTTCGCGGGGCATGACCGACACGATCCTGTCGACAGCGACGGCCTCGTTCGTCCACACGGACTCCATGAGCCGCCAGCTTTCGAGGACCGACCACTCGCGGGCCTGCCACAGGGCAAGTCCCTCCACGAACCAGAGCGGCATGGGGATGCCGTGCGTTCGCTGCGCGAGGAGAAGATGGGAGATTTCGTGCGGGATTACTTTTTCGAGCGAATTCCACGCGCTCGTCGCGCGTTTGACGTCCACGAGCATGATCTGGTTGTCGCCGAACGCGAACGCGACGCCCCACGGAGGCAGGCCGAAACCCATCCTCTCCTCGTACGCGCGGATGTCGGGGATCAGGAACACGTGGAAAGGCTGGACGTTCTTCAGCCCGAGTTCGCGCGAGAGATCCGGGAGCGTTTTCTCGCAGATTTCCGCGACCTTCGACGCCACCCTCCCGTCCTCGCGCCTGTACTCGATCGCCACTCCGTAGCGTTCGAGCACGAGACGCTCCGTCTCCTGCGGTTCGGCCCGGGGAGTGGAGTAGAGACCGCTCAAAACAGCCGCCGCGAGCATCAGAGAGACGACGCGCGTCACGCACGCGTCCGCCTGCCCGCGGCGCCTACGGCGTTCCATATTCATCGATCACTCCAGAACCGACGACGATGTCCCCGCGGTAGAAAACGACCGTTTGACCGGGACAGATTGCCCTTTGAGGCGTTTCGAATTCGACGCGGCCTCGGGACCCCTCGATGCGCAGCCGTGCCACGGGAGCCGGAGCGTGGCGGTACCGTATCTGTGCCGTGATCTCGCGCACGTTCTCCAGGGCGGAAGGGTCGAGCCATTCGAGATGACACGAGAGCTCACGCTCGAGTAGATCGTCCGGTCCGCCAAGGACGAGGATATTCCGCTTCCTGTCGAGCCGGACGACGTACTGCGGCGCCCCCGCCGCGACCCCGAGATGCCGCCTCTGCCCCACCGTGTACGCGCAGAGGCCTGCGTGCTCCCCTATGAGCTCGCCGCGCGTGTTCTCTATCCGCCCCGGCTCGAAGCGGACACCCCGCGACTCGAGGAAGGGTTTGATGCCGCCGTCCGGCACGAAACACACTTCCTGGCTCTCCGGTTTTTCCGCGACCGCCATCGAGGCATTCCTCGCGAGGTCTCTCACCGCGTCCTTCGTCAGCTCGCCGATCGGGAACAGAACACGGTCGAGTGTCTCCCCGCGGATTCCCGAGAGAAAATACGACTGGTCCTTCTCGCGATGTACCGCCCTCGCGACGAAACGCGATCCATCCTCCCTTTCGAACACGCGGGCGTAGTGACCCGTCGCGACGAAGTCGATCCCGCGTTTCGCCGCGCAGTCGAGAAGCGTCCGAAAGCGTACGATCGTGTTGCACCGCACGCATGGGTTCGGCGTCCTCGCCTCGTCGTACTCGGAGACGAAGTTGCCGATCACCTCGCGCGCGAACAGCTCCTCCGTGTCGGCCACCACGTGCGGCATTCCGAGGCGGCTGCACTCGCGCCTCGCGTCGTGAATCGCTTCGACCGAACAGCAGACTCTCTCCGGGACATCGGCATCGCCGTAGCAGTAGTTCTTGGTCGTGAGTCCCGTGGCGCGAAGACCCGCTCCCGCGAGAACCAACGCGGCCACAGAGCTGTCGACGCCCCCGCTCATCGCCACGAGGACGCTCGCGTGAGGGGTTTTCGTGACCGCCTCTCCGCTGTTGACGAAGTGCCCTTTCATGACCATTCCAAAAGAGAATATACGAGAATTGCCGCCGGCCTCGGCGTTTGTTGAAGACGACGCGCGAAAAATCCGAACAGGAACCATCGGGCTGGAGGCTCGTCAGAGCCCGCCCTACTCCCCTTTTTCCGGAGCGCCAATTTGCAGGTAAGTATGAATCAATCGCACGTTCTCTTGAGCGGTGCGGCCGAGCTCGCTCTCGGGGTTCAGCGCGATGACCCGCTCCCACTCGCGGGCGGCCTCGGCGAACAACCGCGAGTCGGCGAAGGCGAGTCCGAGGTTGTAGTGGGCCTGGGCGCTTTTTGGATCGGCCGCGAGCGCGCGCCTGTAGTGATCCACCGCTTCGCCGATTTCGCCCCGCACGTGGTAGTAGTGCCCCAAGTGACAGTGCGCGAGGACATCCGAGGAGTCGATTTCGATCGCCTTCGCGTAGTGAAACTTCGCGTCATCGAAACGGTTCGCTCGCTCGAGTGCGATTCCCAGGTTCACGTGCGCCTTCGTGTACGCCGAGTCCAGTGCGACCGCCTCCGCGTAATAGATGACCGCGCTGTCCGGTCGATCGAGCCCCAGGTAGACGTTGCCCATGTGGAAACTCACGCGCGCGTCACGCGCTGATTTTGCGCGGAGCGATGTCAGGTATTCCAGCTGTTGGGCGGGAGAGAGGCCTTCGAGCTTTTTCCTGATGTCGTCGGGGCGGGTCGCTTCGCCCGCTCCGAAGGAATTCGCCGCCCACGCTGCCGCGAAGCACGCCAGAACGATAAGGCCCATCCGTTTCGCGAGACCGCGTCCGGTTTTGTCCGCGTGCCGATCGCCCGACACTTCCCCGTCAGTAATGCTCCTCACCCTTTCGTTTCCACGCCTCGCCGCCGGAGATTCCAAGGAAGATGCGGAAGAGCCGGTCCTCGATGCCGTTGGTCGTGATCGATCCGTCCTTGCCGAAGACCAGAGCAAGGTCCAATTTCCCCTTTCCCCCTTTGATCGATATTCCGGTGCCGAGGCTCACCAGATACTTGTTCACCCGCTCGCCCTCGGGAAACACCACGGGCAGCCGCTGGTAGTTGAAACCGGCGCGAAGCGGCAGCCGTTTGCCCCGCACTCGGAACCCCCGCAGGAACTCCGCGCCGAGCGAGTAGCTCTCCTCGACCTGCAAATCGCCGGGGAGATCACCCGCTCCTTCGAAATCGGCGAAGTCGCGCCATGCTGCGCTCGCGAGGAACAGAAACTCGTTCCCCATCTGCCACGTCACTCCCGCGCTCACGCGGGCGGGCAGCGTGAGCGTCGCCGCATACGCCGTGTCGAGCGCCACCTGCGTGTACTTTTCGAAAATGTTTGCGTCATAGTCGATGGCGCTCTCGTACATCGCGCCGATCGTGAGTCCGGGCACGGGATACATAACGATTCCCCCTCCGTAGCCCGTCCCGTCGAGATCTAGTTCCTTGAGGCCCACACCGGAGACGAACGTCGGACGGTCGAACACGACGTCCCAGCGTTCCTGCACCATCCCATGCTCGAGCGAGATCGTGAGACCCACCGACGCGTAACGCGTGACGTCGAAGGCCGCCGTGAAGGGCACCGAAAAAAGGCTGCCGGATTTCTTGTACGTCTCGGTGAACTTGTCTCCGCCGTCCGTGGCGCCCCGAAGCGAGAAGGTACCATCAGGATCGTACCGGCCCGAATACCCGACCGCGAGGCGGACAACACCCGGAACGGGGAACACAACCCGTACGTTGGCGAACGTGAACGACACGTCCCGCTCCGTGTACAGATCCGACCTCCCCTGGTCAACGGCGAGGTACTGCGTCGCACCGATCGTCACACGGGGGACGCGCGCGAGGAGCGCCGGGTTCAACTGGTTGGCGCCGAGCGAGTCGACGAAAAGCTGCGTCGAGCCGCCCAGCGACACCGCACGAACGTCTCCCGATTCGACGGCCTCGCCCACGAGGAGCATGCTGTAGACGGACGCCGCCCGCAGCGCCGCGGGGGCCGAGAGCGCGGCAGTCATGAGAAGAACCGTCAAGATTCGCCGGGACATCGGGGAAACCGCCCTCATTTCGGAAACGTCGGGGCCGTGGAATACGTGTACGTCAACGCCGGCTTCAGGCTGTCCGGAGCGCTGCTGCTGTAAAAATCGACGCGCCGGATCGCCGTGCCTTCACTGGCGAATCGAAGCACCAGCGCCGCTGTTTCATCCCCGCCGGAGATGAGCCTGGCGAGCGTGCTCCGTATCGAGAACCTCACGACCTCCATGTCGGCATCGAGCACGCCGGAGACGACCGCGGTGCCCTTGAGAACGTTCGGATCGTTGATGTCTGTCGAAATCGGATTGTAGAGAGTCACCGAAAGATCCTCACCCAGGAGAGAATCCGACGCCACGTGAAACACGAGTTTCGCTTCGTGCACGAGCGTTCTCGGGTCGAACACGGTCAGATCGATCGGGACGTAAACGCGGCGCGTGACGCCATCGGTGATCAGGAGGTTCGACGTCGCAACGAAATCCTGCACGTACGTGCCGTCGACCTCCATCCGGTACGTGGATTGTTCTCCGGTCTTGAAAACCACACGGAGGACGGGGTCTTGAGCTGAGCTTCCGTTTTCCATCGAGGCGAAGTCCAGACGGACCGTCGTGGTCGTATCGTCGAGCACCACGGCGAACCCGTTGTGGGTATCGCTGTCCCTGATCCATTTCTGGACGAGCTCGGGCGGAAAAGAATAGGTACGGGGGAAATACCTCATTAAGCGATGAACGTTCGTGAGCGTGCTGTCCGGTATCGTGTCCGCGAGGATGATGCTCTTGAGCGTGTCGCTCTCGGCGAGCTGTTCGCCCAAAGCGATGAACACGGCGCCGAGCGTATCCACAACGCCCGACTGCGTCAGCGTGATCGACGCCGACTTGACCTCGCGAAGCGTATCCGCTCCCGCCTTCGAGAAGTCGATGCGAAACACCAGCCACGATTCGACACCGTCCTTGCGCCCCAGCTCCACGGAGGACGACGCGAACATGACCCTGCGCACGAGAAGAGTCGTATCCCCCGACTCCACTTGAACGGTGTCCTGGATGACCTCGCCCGGCTGGCTCTTGATCGATCCGTCGTCGAGAAACTCGGACCCCAGAGGCGTATCGGGATCCGACGTGCAGCCGCCGCCGCATACGAAAACAAGGAAATAGAGGAGTACGATGCCGAGCGCTCTCATGCCGCGAGCCTCACAGGAGGGTGCCTTTCTTGCGCCGCCAGACACAATCGATTGATATTTCATATCATAAGCCGCCTGGCGGCGTCAAGCCGATTGCCCCATCTCTTTCCGCCAACCGCACCTGGACACCGCACCGCCCCGTTTCCTCCACGGGCTGCGCCGACTTGCGGTGTCCGGCGAGGCGCTACTTCGAAGGTTCGGTGGCGACCACGAGCCGCGTCGCGCCCGCGCCTTTGATGACATCCATCACCTCGACGACTCTGCCGTGGGACACGCGGGAGTCCGCTTTGAGGACGACGGACTTGTCCGCGGTGCCGGCAAGTTCTTTCGAGAGCGCCGCCCCGAGGAGAGAGAGTTCCACTGGCTTATCGTCGAAGTAGATTGATCCGGCGGTGTCGATGTAGATGACGGTGGGCTCCTGGGTGACTGTGGTCTCTCCGTGCTTCGCTTTCGGAAGCTCGAGCTTGATCGCTGGAGTGGTGAGAAATGTCGTCGACACCATGAAGAACAGCAACAGATTGAACAAAATGTCGACTAGCGACGTGACATTGATGACGACCGAGCTTTTCTTCTTATGCGGCCTAAGTTGCATCGGGGAGGTCCCTCACTTTCGACGCGTCGGCCTCGCTCATCTCGGCGATGTTCTTGAGGAGCAGGTGCGCGTAACTCTCGATCCTGCTCGCAAAGTCATCCACGCGCGAGTCGAGGAAGTTGTACGCGATAAGCGCCGGGACGCCGATGCACAGACCCGCCGCCGTCGTGATAAGCGCTTCGGCGATGCCGCCGGCCAAAATGCCCGGCTGACCCACGCCGGCGACCCCGACCACCGCGAACACACGGATCATTCCGAAAACGGTACCCAGAAGGCCGAGGAGGGGGCCCGCAGCGGCCGCCGTCTCTACCACGACGAGAAATCTCGAAAGCCTTCGGACTTCGTGACGTCCAATGTCCTCCATCTCCTGACGGATGAGGACGAGCGGCGAACCGTATCCCTCTAGTCCCGTTCTTACAATGTTCGCAAACGGAGTGTCGTAGCGCTCGCAGATCTTGATCGCCATCGGAATGTCGGCCGGACTCTTCACGGATTCGACGCAGCTGATCATCTCACTCTGGAGGACCCGCTGCGAACGCAGGTTGATCAGTTTCTCGATGATGACCGCAAGTCCCATGACTGACAGGATGGCCAGGGGAATCATGACGGGTCCGCCCTTAACCAGGATTGCCCACATCTAGTCTACTCCTTTGCAAAAAACTTCTGCTCGTCGCCCGGCAACAGATAGTAAAACCCGAACGTGATATCCAGATACTCCTCGGGAAAGCCCTCCGGCAGAGGCCTGAGCGGGACGGCACCTTTGATCGCATTCAGGCTCGACCGATGGAGCGAATCGTGACCGTCGGTTTCCACGATCGCGAGCCCTTCCATTCGTCCGTCGGGATAGATTCTGAAGTTGATCTTCGTATATCCATGAATCGCACCGAGCGCCGTGAACGCCAGCGGCGGTATCCAGTGCTGCTTGACTCGCTGTTTCAAGTCGAGCAGATACGGCGCGAAGTCCCACGCCGTCGTATTGATCGAGATTCCGCCGACAGAGGCCACCGCCGAACCTTCACTTTTGAATCCCGGACCCGCCTCAGGAAAAGTCGGTTCCCAGCTCGGCGGTTTTTGTCCGTGGAACTTCGACCGCTTGAGCGCTTCCCCGAGATCCGCCCCCTCCTCGGGGAGCTCCGGAATCGAACCCTCTTCGAGTCCCTGCGGACCCTCCTGCCCTTTCGCGCCCTCCACGACCTGCGGGCTTCCTTCTTGTTCCATTCCCTGTCTCCCCGACGGCGTGTTGGGAATCGGACTCAACCCGTCGCTTTTCGGAAGCGTCGGGTCGCCGGTCTTGCTCTCGAGGCCCATCGCCGCGGACGATACCGTTGACCCGTATTGACTGGTCTGGTCGGTCGGGACGGGGTTTTCTGGCGGAGAAACCAACTCGAACTCCAAGGGCTCGGACGCCTTCGGTTCCTGCTTAATCTCAAAGAGTCCCTGCGGGACGACGCTCCTCACTCCCGGCACGACGAGAACGAGATGAAGCAGCACGGAGGCGATGATGCTCCACATCACCGTCCGATCCTTACTATGACGATAAGCCACGGCTGAGGGCATGTTCCCCCGCGTTCGCTAACGCCCCGTTCGCTGCAGACGGCATACCACAGTTCCCGTGAACAGTTCCCTTGCCACGGGGAGTGCGGTCAGAAACTTCAGAGCGGCATACTTCGCCGGTTTGAGTTCCTCGCGCGACACCTCGAGCTCGGGATGTTTCGAGAGTATCCGGTGAAAACGCCGAACGCTCATGTGATTGAGATCCGTGTCGTACGACGTCATCACCGCGGCGACCTTGACGTCGATCTCGTCCCGTGGGCGTTCGGGAAACCGCGACCGGAGGATATTTCGAATGGCCCCCTCGAGATCGCGGCGGCGAAAAACCAAATGGCACCACGGCGCATAGACGTAATCGTACAGGTGCGACCCGAGCGGCGAGTAATGAGGGGTGAAGAAGATCCAGATCGCGCCCCCGGGTTTGGTCACGCGCGCCATCTCGCCAACCGCCCCTTCCGGTTCGGCGAAATGCTCCATCGCATCGTTCGCGATCACCGTGTCGAACGTGCCGTCATCCACGGGAAGGCGCGCCGCATCCGCGACGAAAAAACCCCACGGAAATGCCACCCGTCCCGCTCGCGCAAACCGCTCGGCCGCGCTCACGTGCGTGCCGGAGATGTCCGTACCGAACACTTCCGACGCTCCCGCCTCGCCGTACGCCACCGTCTTTCCGCCCAAACCGCAGCCGATATCCAATATCCTCTTACCACCGAGATCGCCGGCGGGTTCCAAGTACTCGCGAACCAGCGACTGCCCCCACCGGTACTCCCAATCCGAATACGCCTCGGGAGATTCTCTTCCCCCGACGCGGGGCCCATGGAACACTTTGTTCAACCACAGGATGAACTGGACCACGGCGTCTCACGCACCCCCTGCACGATCTTCGGCCCAGGCGATCCGTTTGCCGTTTTCGCGCGAGAAAAAGTGAATGGATCCCTCGGCGATGCGGAGATTAACGCGTTCACCCCACGCCGACACACCTTCGGCGCTCGCTTTCACCACGACTTCCCGTCCTCCGATATCCACGTGCGCGAGCATGTCGTGCCCAAGCGTCTCGGTCGCCACGACCCGCCCATCGAGTGTCATCGGCCGCGAGGCGTCACCGCTTTCCGCCGCAGCGAAAGCCTCGGGGCGAATCCCAACCGTCACGTCTCGTATGCCCTTTTCCGCGAGCCGTTCGGCCCAACGAGGCGACAGGGCGAGACGACTCCCGTTCGCGAGCGCCACCGTTCGAGCCGGCGCGTCGAATGTCCCCTCGAGGAGATTCATCGGCGGACTCCCGAGGAACGACGCGACGAAAGAGTCTTCGGGCCTGGCGTAACACTCGAGCGGCGACCCCACCTGGTGCACGCGGCCTTCCTTCAAGACGAC
The DNA here is from genome assembly GCA_964645735.1 of uncultured bacterium. Taxonomy (GTDB): domain Bacteria; phylum Krumholzibacteriota; class Krumholzibacteriia; order WVZY01; family WVZY01; genus CAZYCB01. The sequence continues at coordinate 8,924 of CAZYCB010000482.1, forward strand.
GAGGAGCTCGCCGATCGTCATCGCTTCGATCTGATCGTGCGTGACATAGACCATCGTCGTCCGCAGGCGGCGATAGAGCTTCTTGATCATGTAGCGCATGTCATCGCGGAGCCTCGCATCGAGGTTGGACAGGGGCTCGTCGAA